>NZ_CACA01000130.1:0-62548 GCF_000180455.1 Kamptonema sp. PCC 6506 | reverse complement strand
CTAATCATGTTCAGCTTGTCGCTCTTTAAGCTTCAATAATATTTCTGCATGAACTTCTTTCGTAATCGGATAGAAATAAGCTAGAACTAAACCACCAATTAAGGCAATAGTTGGCAAGGGGCCAATGGATACGCGAATAGCAAAAAGTGCAGAAGCAGGTTGCACTGGCGCTGGTTGTCCCGGAACAGTCGCTATAAATCCTGCTACTTGTAAAGATTGTCCTACTAACCATAAACCCAACGCTAATCCGATTTTTTGCAACAACACCATAAATGAATAAAAAACACCTTCTCGTCGCTCCCCAGTTTGCAGTTCGTCGAGTTCAATCACATCTGGTATCATCGACCAAGGTACTAAATAGGCAGTAGAAACTCCAACGCCAGCCATAATTGCGAGTACATACATTTGCCAAATTTGTCCAGGTTGCAAGAAAAAGAGTCCAGCTTGTGCGATAATCCACAAACTCATTCCCATAAAGTAAACGGCTTTTTTACCATATCGCCGACTGACTTCACTCCAGACAAATAACATGGCTAAAGCAGTACCTTGAACTGCGATCGCAGCTTGGGTAAAAACGTGGTCTGGCATTTGCATCCAATTAACCACAAAGTAAGGCAGAATAGAAGCGGTCAACTGCACTGCTAACCAGGAACATAGATAAATCCCAATTACATACAAAAACGGTCGATTGCTAAATGCAATTCGCAACTGTTCTGCTAGTGGCAATGAGGCCGAACGATCTGCTTCTTCTTGGCTTTCCTGCTGAGAGGCAACATGATTGCGTGTTCCTAAAACACACCAGAATATTGGCAATACTGAGATAACTGTACAGACTGCACCCAAAATTATGTATTGTTTAATCGGATCGTTTTTAACTGCCGCAAAGATAACTTGTGCTAAGATTAATGAGAGAATGCTCCCCCCAATGGAGAAAGCAAATCGAAAACTATTCAGGCTAGTGCGTTCGTTGTAGTCTTTTGTTAGTTCTGGAGTAAGGGCCGTGTAGGGGAGGTTAACGGCAGTATAAGCGGTGTTAAAAAGGATGGCGATAATCACATAGTACCAAAACAGAACTGTATGATTTGTACTGGGAACAATCCACTGTAAGAAGAAGAAGATACCGAAGGGAATTGCACCGAATATCATCCAAGGGTAGCGACGGCCCCAAGGGT
The DNA here is from genome assembly GCF_000180455.1 of Kamptonema sp. PCC 6506. Lineage (NCBI taxonomy): Bacteria > Bacillati > Cyanobacteriota > Cyanophyceae > Oscillatoriales > Microcoleaceae > Kamptonema > Kamptonema sp. PCC 6506. The sequence continues at coordinate 61,376 of NZ_CACA01000130.1, read as the reverse complement.
GATTTGTGCGATCGCTTAATACGCCTACAATTGGGTCATTCACAGCATCCCAAACCTTGCCAATTAGGAGAATGTTGCTTGCCAACCCCGCAGGCAAACCAGCAACATTTGTGAAGAAAAACAGCAGGAAAAATACTAGGATATTTGCAGTGATTGCGGGGCCCATGTCGCCTGCACCATAAGCTAATTTGGTAGCAAAACTGAGTTTTTTCGGTTCTAGATTGCTGATCGGACGGAGAGGAAGGTGGGTATTGCTCATAAAATTTGGCAAGGATTTGTTAAGCAGGTGGAGCCTGCGTAGTTAGGAGTATAGCTTGCGATTCACCCTAATATTAATTTCTAGATTTGAATTTGCCAATTGATAATATATTGATTTTACATTTTTGTCAATAAAAAGCTCAAGGGCTGTGGTGCGAGTACAGCTTTTTTAGTCTTTAGTTTACTGTTTAAAGGTATTAGCAACTCTTTCCTTACAAGCTTTTGAGAATGGTACAAGATGCGATCTATAATTCAGTTATAGGTAAGATTTACTGAATTCAGTGTATTTACAAGTTTTGCTGTATCGCTCGATAACATTCAGCAACAGGTTCTCGCTTTTTCATGGCCTCAACTAGAGCTTCATAAGCTAGTTTATGATTTTCTATAAGATTGCGAGCTTGCAATAATGCCCGATTTTCTTTTTGCTTAAATTCAGACGCAGGACGGCGCAATTGTGATAAAATCAGTCTAATTTTATTGCGATCTTCCGCTCCTCCCTCAGCATTGCCATAAACTAAATTTTCAGCAGCAATTCCGGCCATCCAAACGGTACAGTATCGATCTAAAAGTTGAACGGAAAATGCACCTTTTTGCATTTGTGATGCTAATTCTTGGTCTTCAAATCTAACCCCGCCTTGTGCTGTTTGACCTTGTTTAAAAGCTTCCCAAGCGTTAAGTGCGTAGCCGCTGACGGGAATTTCTAATAAATAGGCGACTAGGAAATGTCCGGCTTCATGGCGGAGAATGCGATCGCGCCGATCGTCAGAACTTCCCGCCAACACATCTGATAAAATAGCACTGCCTTGACCTTGCCATTGGAAAGTATCGAATGCAGCTAACCCTAACAGGCAAAAAGTGGCGATCGCGGGTACTGCTTGCGGTAAATTTAACGCTGGGCCCAACAAAGTGGAAATTGTCACCGCGAAAATAGCGATCGCGCTCGCATTCAGAGAAGTTTGTCTCATTTTACAACTGTCGGCTCACAAGTTACAGGTAAATTTGGTACAATTCTACCTTGTCTATTTTACCAGCAAAGGGTTCTCATACAAAATCGGCGTTGAAAACTATATAAGTCCTGGCGATTAGAAATCGCGGCTATACAAACAAAGTCCGCCGACGCGGACTATAAGATCAAACGGGTAATAAACCGAATTTGATATCATACCAATCCGGCTTAAATACCCCCTTTATTCTTTAGTCCGCGCAGGCGGACTTTGTTTGTGTAGTAGCGATTTCAATCGCCAAACGATCGAGGAGATATCAAACCCGGATTTGAGATCGCTTATGCGAGAACCCCAAATCAAAACAGTTAACCGTTAACCGTTAACAGTTAACAATTACCTGTAAGACGGAGCCTTGTCTCTACCTTTAAACTCGCGAGCAGAATTTGCATCATAACCTCCCGTCCGCAAGCGCCGATCTAAATCGCTTGCTTCCGGCGAAGCTTTTTCTGCTTCCTCAATTGTAATTCTCCCTTCCAGCACCAACGCATAGAGCACCTGATTGATAATTTGCATCCCTTCGTAAGTGTCAGTTTCCATCAATCTAAATGCGTTTTCATCGTCACCTTTCATCAGATAATCGTGCATAGCAGGCGTATTCACCAAAATGTCGTGAACTGCCACCCGGCGATTATCCACAGTCGGAAGTAATAGTTGAGCAACTACCGCCACTAACGAGTCACAAACCTGAATTCGCATCGCCTCCTGTTCATCAGGTGGGTAAAGGTTTAACAACCGATTCACAGAATTGATAGCGCTGCGAGTGTGGAGAGTACCTAACACTAAGTGTCCAGTTTGAGCTGCCTGCAAAGCTGTATTAATAGTAACGCGATCGCGCATTTCCCCGATCAAGATTACATCTGGATCTTCGCGCAAAACTGCCCGCAAAGCCTGTTCAAACTCATGAGTATGTAAACCAACTTCCCGCTGACTAACTAAACACTTTTTAGAAGGGTGAATGTATTCAATCGGGTCTTCAATTGTAACTACGTGCTTCGATTCTGTTGCATTCAGGTGGTCGATCATCGCCGCCAAGGTCGTAGATTTACCCGAACCCGTCGGCCCTGTAATCAAGATTAATCCTTGCTTGCGACAGATAATATTTTTCAGAACTGGCGGCAACCCCAACTCATCAATTGAAGGAATATTCAAATTGATCAGACGCAATACTATAGCACCACCACTTAAAGAATCAAAACAATTTACCCGACACCTCACCAAACCGGGGTAAAAAATCGCCGTATCTAACTCTTTCGTTTCTGCAAATTGCCTGCGTTGGGAGGGTGTAAGAATTTCTGCCAAATAATGTTCAAAAATTTCTGGTGTAGTCATCACCTGATTTCCAGGTACTACCATCTCACCGCGAATCCGAAATCGGGGAACTTGGCCAACTCGAATGTGAATGTCAGAAGCTTTGCTACCATGAGCAGCTTTCACCATTTGCTCAATAGAAGTATCGGGTACATCTTCATGGTGACGAGCAGCTTGTACCCCCGATGGCATCGGGGGTGGTGGGGGTGGGGGCAGGTGTGCCCTGCGGCCATGAGCTTCAGCTCGAACGGGCGTAGCATTATTTAATTGGTTCATTTCTTTGTCTCCTGCGGTAAAACAGTATTAATTGCTAAAAACTGGCTAATTACTAAAGACTAATTAACGGCTAACGATTCAGAAGAATTTACAATTAACTATTAGCAATCCCCAATTAGCAATTAGCGCTTAGAAATGAATACTCCTGTTATCAGAACCGGTCATCAAATCACCTACTGGCTAGAAACTCACTGGGTTGCCCCTGCCTACGCGGGTTGGCTGCTAGGCTCGCTAGCCTTATTCTTTTTTGGAGCTGCATCGAATACGATGGCAGGATGGTTATATGTCATCAGCGGCGTGATTTTGGCAATGCTAGGGATGGCTGCTGTATTGCCTGCGCGATCGCTTCAACCCCTGCAAGTCCGCCGCCGACCAATTCAGCCAGTCAGCGTTGGCGACCAACTAACGATCGAATTAGAAATCGAAAACCCCGCCGACCAACCCAAAACCCTGTTGCAAGTCCTAGATATTCTACCCTTTGTACTCGGACAACCCACACCCCATGCCATTGAAGTCATACCTTCTCAGGGTATTTACTTAGACACATACTATCATCCTACACAGCAACGGGGAGTCTATCGGTGGAATGAAGTAGAACTGAGAACAGCAGCGCCTTTGGGGTTATTTTGGTGTCGCCGCAGCCGGAGTGCTAAGGCTGTGGCAATTGTATATCCTACAGTTTTGCCCTTGACCACCTGTCCTCTGGTGGATCGCATGGGTCAACAAGAAAGTCCGCAATTTTACGAGAGTAAGCGATCGCAAATGGCTACAGAGGGTATTACCCGCACACTGAGACCCTACCGACATGGAGACCCGACCCGTTTGATTCACTGGCGAACCAGCGCGCGTTACGGAGAGTTCAGAGTGCGGGAGTTAGAAATCTCTACAGGTAGCCAGGAAATTACTATCACCTTAGACAGCGCTGCTACTTGGCAACATTCAGATTTTGAACAAGCAGTCATTGCGGCTGCATCCCTGTATTTCTATGCTAGCAAGCGCCAGCTTAACGTCAAGCTCTGGACGGCGGGGACGGGGGAAGTTAGTAGCAGTAGAGGGGTGTTGGAAGCTTTGGCAGCAGTGAATGCGGGTGAAGATGTGGCTTTTGATTTGCCGAGGGTTCCTTTAATCTGGCTGAGTCAAAATCCAGGGAGTTTGAGCAGTCTTCCCCCTGGTAGCCGATGGCTGCTATGGTCGCCAGAAGAGGTGTTGAAAGGGGAAAAAATCCTCGGAAAGTACGATTTTCCAGGTTTGGAGATTCGCCGGGATGAGCCGTTGGAACTTCAACTCCAGAGGGTTCTAAGTCGCGTTTAGAGAGAGTGGGCAAGAGTAATTTTTAACCAAGTATGCCTTTAGAGGTATAGACATTTATGCTCTTTTGACGGATGATTGATTTGTGTGAGGAGTAGGTTTAAGTTTCTAAATCAAAAGAAAAAGCTCTTGGGGTCGAAACACGGCAAGACTCCCAAGAGCTTTTTCTCAATTCAAAAATCCATTCTCGTGTTTCAACATAGCCGAAGGCAGAAGGAAGAAGCAAAATCTAACGGGAAGCACCGATATTTTCCTCTAAATACTTTCGCCGTTTAGTACCACAAATTGAAGTTTTTACCCACAGCCTACTTGCTTGCCTTAAAATTTGAGTGGCAACCCATCCTGAAATACTAACATTTCCCCCGGCTGCATCTGCGTCCAAACTTCGTTATCAGTAAGCGGAACAGTAGCAATTACAGCCACGCGATCGCTTTCCCCCGTTAACTCTCGAAAATCTAAAGTTAAGTCTTCGTCAACTAAATGAGCAGTACCAAAAGGTGCTTGACGCACAATATAAGTTAGCAGCGTTGAGCAATGTGCAAATAAGTGTTCTCCATCCGAAAACAAATAGTTAAATACACCTTTTGCTGCCAGAATTTTACTAATATCTGCGAGAACTGAATAAAGTTCTTCTAATGGAGGTTTACTTTGAGGAAAGTGTTGCCGCAAAGTTTCTAGTATCAAACAAAATGCTTTTTCACTGTCAGTTTGACCGACTGCTTGATAAAAACCTGCATTTTCCGGCTCAAATTCGGGCAAATTACCGTTATGAGCAAATACCCAATAGCGACCCCACAGTTCCCGCTGAAAAGGATGACAGTTTTCTAGAGTAATTTCACCTTGAGTAGCTTTACGGATGTGGGCAATTACATTAGTAGAATGGATAGGATAGCCCCGCAACAATTTGGCTACAGCAGAACTGACGGAAGGTTGAGCTTCTAAAAACAGACGGCATCCCAAACCCTCAAAAAAGGCAATGCCCCAACCGTCAGCGTGAATATCTGTTTTGCCGCCTCTTGCGGAAAAGCCCTCAAAAGAAAAGCAAATATCCGTTGGCACATTGCAGTTCATTCCTAGCAGTTGGCACATGGATTTTGGATCTCTGGAATTGAGATTAATAATTGAGATTAATAATTATGTCTAATATTATCTCTAATATTATGTTTATTTTATGTGTAAAGGCGAACTATTTGCCCCCGAATCTCTGTAAAAACAGAATTTCCCTGATGCAAACACTTCGCCCTTACAAATTGCCGGAAACTAATCTAAAGTTTCACTTCAATATCCACACCGGCTGGCAAGTCCAGTTTCATCAAAGCATCAATAGTTTTAGCGGAAGGCTGATGAATGTCGATAATGCGGCGATGAGTACGAGTCTCGAAGTGTTCCCGTGAATCTTTATCAACGTGGGGCGATCGCAGCAAACAGAATATCCGCCGTTTCGTAGGTAAGGGAATCGGGCCGATCGCAGTTGCCGCAGTCCGGTTTGCTGTATCTACAATCTTCTCGCAAGATGCGTCAAGAATACGGCGATCGAAGGCTTTGAGGCGAATGCGGATTTTTTGTTGTTGGATAGTTGCCATTTGATTTTCTTTAGTTTTCTAGGTTCAGTTGTTTTTTTATTGTTAACCGTTAACTGTTAACTGTTAACTGTTAACTACAAATTAGAAGAGCAGAAAAGCTTATTGACATTTTGCAGCTTTTCTGCTCCACCTAATTTTAGCGGAGTCCTACTTGAGGATTTTGGAGACAACGCCAGCACCTACAGTGCGGCCACCTTCGCGAATAGCGAAACGCATCCCTTGTTCAATAGCGATCGGGTTGATCAGTTCCACTGTCATTTTGATGCGGTCTCCCGGCATCACCATTTCAGCTTCGCTACCATCATCACTGGTGAACTGATTGATCGTACCAGTTACATCCGTCGTGCGGACGTAGAACTGAGGGCGGTAGCCGGAGAAAAACGGCGTGTGTCGGCCGCCTTCTTCCTTCTTAAGGATATAAACTTCAGATTCAAACTGAGTATGAGGAGTAATCGATTTGGGCTTAGCAATTACCATGCCCCGTTCAATATCCTTCTTTTCAATCCCCCGAAGCAGCAGACCCACGTTGTCGCCAGCCAGACCTTCTTCCAGAGACTTGGTGAACATTTCCACACCAGTTACGGTAGTGCTGCGAGTATCCTTAATACCCACTAATTCCACAGTTTCGCCAACTTTAATTTTTCCGCGTTCGATCCGGCCAGTAGCCACCGTACCCCGACCAGTAATCGAGAATACGTCTTCAACTGCCATCAGGAAGGGCTTGTCAATTTCGCGTTCTGGGGTGGGAATGTAAGCGTCTACTTCTTCCATCAGCTTGTAGATCTTATCGATCCACTCATTCTCGCCTTTCTTGATCTTGGGATTAGCAGTCATCGCTTCGAGAGCCTTCAATCCCGAACCAGTCACAATGGGGATATCATCGCCGGGAAAATCATAAGAACTCAGGAGTTCGCGAACTTCCAGTTCCACCAGTTCCAGTAGTTCTGCGTCGTCTACCATGTCTTCTTTATTCAAGAAGACAACCAGACTAGGAACCCCAACTTGCTTGGCAAGTAGGATGTGTTCGCGGGTTTGAGGCATGGGGCCATCTGCTGCTGATACCACGAGGATACCGCCGTCCATTTGAGCAGCACCAGTGATCATGTTTTTCACATAGTCAGCGTGACCGGGACAGTCTACGTGAGCGTAGTGCCGTTGTTCCGTCTCATATTCGACGTGAGCTGTGTTAATCGTAATACCCCGCGCTTTTTCTTCAGGCGCAGCGTCGATTTCATCATACTTCCTAGCCTTAGCCTGACCAAGGGCAGATAGGGTCATCGTAATTGCGGCGGTTAAAGTTGTTTTGCCGTGATCGACGTGACCGATAGTGCCGATATTTACGTGGGGTTTCGTCCGTTCAAATTTTGCGCGTGCCATTCTTGATTCTGTTCCTTTGTCAGTTATTAGTTGTTAGTAGTTACTTGTTAGTTGTTAGTAGTTAGTTGTTTTAAGTTTACAACTAACTACTAACCCTTAACCCTACCACTAACAATTAGTTGTCATTAGTTAATTGTTAGTGGTTAGTAGTTAGTTGCTTTGAGTTGGCAACTAACTACTAACTCCTAACCACTAACAATTAAGAGTTCCCTTTGCTCTTGGCGATGATGGCTTCAGCCACGTTGCGGGGGACTTCTTCGTAATGGCTGAATTCCATTGTGAAGATCCCGCGACCTTGGGTTTTCGAGCGGATGTCTGTGGCATAACCAAACATTTGTGCCAAAGGAACTTTGGCCGCAACTTTGGCAAGTCCTTGTTCCGTCTCTTGACCTTCAATCTGACCCCGGCGAGAGTTGAGGTCGCCGATGATGTTCCCGATATAATCTTCGGGCACTTCGACCTCTACTTTCATCATAGGCTCTAGCAGCACGGGCGTTGCTTTCATCACGGCTTCTTTGATGGCCATTGAGCCGGCGATCTTAAATGCCATTTCGGAGGAGTCTACATCGTGGTAAGACCCATCTACCATCGTGGCTTTAAGGTCGATCACTGGATAGCCAGCGACAATGCCGGATTCGCAAGCTTCTTTCATCCCTTGTTCTGCGGGGCCGATGTACTCTTTGGGTACAGCGCCACCAACAATTTTGGAGACGAATTCAAAGCCGGTTCCTGGTTCCCCAGGTTCCAGTTCGATGACGACGTGGCCGTACTGACCTTTACCGCCGCTTTGACGGATGAATTTGCCTTCAGCGCGGACGGCTTTGCGAATGGTTTCGCGGTAGGCTACCTGGGGTGCGCCGACGTTGGCTTCGACTTTGAACTCTCGCAGCATCCGGTCAACCAGAATTTCCAGGTGCAGTTCGCCCATACCGGCGATGACTGTCTGGTTGGTTTCGTGGTCAACTCTGACTCGGAAGGTAGGATCTTCCTCGGAGAGAGATTGCAGAGCTTTGGAGAGTTTCTCCATGTCGGCTTTGGTTTTGGGTTCGACCGCTACGGAAATCACGGGTTCGGGGATGAACAACGACTCCAGAACAATGGGAGCGGTGTCATCGCAGAGCGTGTCGCCGGTAAAGGTGTCTTTGAGACCCAAGGCTGCTCCTAAGTCGCCGGCTCGAAGTTCGTCTACTTCGATGCGATCGTCGGCTTTAAGGACGATTAAGCGAGAAATCCGCTCTTTTTTGTCCTTAGTGGAGTTCATCACGTAGCTGCCTTTTTTGAGGATTCCGGAGTAAACTCGCACGAAGGTCAGACGGCCGTAGGGGTCTGCCATGATTTTGAATGCCAAGGCGGACATTGCCGCATTGTCATCGGCTCCCCGTTCGGCTGTATCGCCGTTGGGCAAGGTTCCCTGAATTGGGGGAACTTCTAAGGGGGAGGGTAGGTAGTCGATCACTGCATCTAGCAAGAGCTGCACGCCTTTGTTTTTGAAGGCGGAACCGCATAGCATGGGGACGATCGTACCTGCGATCGTGCCTTTCCGCAGGGCAGACATGATTTCTGCTTCTGTGAGTTCTTGCCCTTCAAAGTATTTTTCCATTAGGTCGTCGGAGGTTTCTGCCGCCGATTCGACTAATTTGGTGCGATACTCTTGGGCTAACTCTTGGAGGTCTTCAGGGATTTCGGTTTCTTCAACGTCGGTGCCGAGGTCGGTGGTGTAGATGTAGGCTTTCATCTTTACCAAATCGACAATCCCTTTAAATTCGCTTTCGCTACCGATGGGGATCTGGATGGGGACGGCGTTGGCTCTCATGCGATCGCAAATCTGAGCGTAAACTTTATAGAAGTTCGCACCCGTGCGATCCATCTTGTTTACGAATACAATCCGAGGTACTTTATAGCGATCGGCTTGTCTCCAGACTGTCTCAGATTGGGGCTGGACTCCGCCGACTGAACAAAATACGGCGATTACTCCATCCAATACCCGCATCGATCGCTCAACTTCAATTGTGAAGTCTACGTGACCCGGAGTATCAATGATATTAATCTTGTAATCTTTCCAACTGGTAGTAATGGCAGCGGCAGTAATGGTGATTCCACGCTCCCGCTCTTGAGCCATCCAGTCGGTAACTGCTGTTCCCTCGTGGACTTCACCCATCTTGTGAACCACGCCGGAATAAAACAGGATTCTTTCAGTCGTTGTTGTTTTGCCCGCATCAATGTGGGCGGCAATACCAATATTGCGTGTTCTCTCAAGCGGGACGGAACGTGCCACAGCTACCTCCTTTAGTTTGTGTTGCTGTTATATTACAATAATACTACATAATATCGAGTCATAACAACCGAGCTGGCTGACTCGTACATGGAGTTTACTGTTACATTTTAATATTTTTTGCAAGATTTGTTCACACAAACATTTGCTAAAAGCCCAAGGCAACTGGGGAAGAGTTGGGAGTTTTGAGAGATGGCTACAGATAAGCTTTATTCCTCTCTTGCCAGCATCCCCAGTCTCTAAAATTAGTACCGATAGTGGGCAAAAGCTTTGTTTGCTTCTGCCATCCGGTGGGTTTCTTCGCGCTTACGAATGGCACTGCCCGTTTCATTGGCGGCATCCATCAATTCATTCGCTAGCTTAATCGACATGGAGCGACCAGCTCTAGCCCGTGCAAACCGGATCAACCAACGTAAGGCCAAAGCAGTGCCTCTGTCAGAGCGCACTTCCATTGGGACTTGGTAGGTTGCGCCGCCTACCCGCCGCGCTTTCACTTCTACTAGAGGTGTTGCATTTTTGACAGCTTTTTCAAACAGATCCAAAGGATCGGCCCCCGTCCGTTCTTGGATGGTTTTCATTGCATCGTAAATAATGTTTGACGCAACTGATTTTTTCCCACTTTGCATAATGCGGCGTACCATCATCGTGACTAGGCGGCTGTTATAAACCGAGTCAGCGGGAATCGGACGTTTTTGAATAACCCTACGGCGAGACATAGTTTAATTTTGGATGCGTGATTTTTGATTTTGGCTTTTTGATTGGGCCCAGATGCGTGAGATCGCCACAGGCTTTGAGGAACTTGGCTGGCTATATAGCAGAAGGCACAAGGAAATAAAAGCAATGGCTTCAGCAATTCAGAACTTTTTAGTTACCTTGGCGGTTGCTATTTCACTTTGCTGATAAATAATTAAATCAGCAAGCGTTGTCGCCTTTAACTGCGCGATCGCGGTTAGATTCTTATTTTTTGGCAGCGCCAGCTTTGGGACGTTTGGCTCCGTATTTGGAACGCCCTTGTTTGCGGTCTTTTACTCCGGCGGTGTCTAAAGTTCCACGAATAATGTGGTATCTCACTCCCGGTAAGTCTTTGACCCGACCGCCTCTAATCATCACTACTGAGTGTTCTTGGAGGTTGTGACCAATGCCTGGAATGTAGGCTGTTACTTCAAAACCAGAGGTTAGGCGCACCCGCGCTACCTTTCGTAGTGCTGAGTTTGGTTTTTTGGGTGTGGTCGTGTAAACTCTTGTACAGACCCCACGACGCTGAGGGCAACTCTTGAGAGCTGGGGATTTAGTCTTTTTCTGCGTTTCTTCTCGTGCAGAGCGAATAAGTTGCTGAATAGTGGGCATGAGTTAGGGCTCGTTTAGCTTTGTCGCTAGTTTCTACTTTAAATGGAATCCGCACTGAAATACCCTTCCCCTTGGCAGGGATGGGATTTTGGGGGAAATATGTTTGGGTGGGGATACCAGACCTTCCATTGTAAATGACTTAACTGTTTTTGGCAAGAGATTGGGGAATTTAGGATTGGGAATTTGGGATTGGGAATTTGGGACTGGTCGGTGTAGTGAGTTAAAACTGTCGGGACGATGGTAAGTAGGTAGACACAAATAAACCTGGCTGTGTAACAGAATGTTTATTTGCGATCGCCCCTGCGATTGCTTCGTTTCACTCGCAATGACAGACTTAATGTATTTTCCTACTCATCTACTTAATGGCTTAATGGCGATCGTTCAAATTTGTAGCGGAAGTAGTAGAGAGAACAACGAAGAAGCAAAAACAACAAAGCCATATTTTTCCGATTTCCCTCATCCCCCCACCTTCCCCACCTTCCCCATCCTCCCCATCTCCCTCATCTTCCCATCCCCCCATCTCCCCCCTTTCCGCATCCTTCTAGGGAACCAGTTAGCAGATCGTCTACTCTATGGGAGTATAGCAACCCACACTTGACAAGGGGGTTACTACACCTCTGGTATCGCTCAAATTGCTTAGGCAGTAAGGGTTTAAGGCAATGAAACATAACTTGAGAGTGGTGACATTCCAGGTAACGGTAATCAGCAAAATGTAGTTGCCTGAGAGAGTGGAACACTAGGGTCACTCTTATCCTCTCTACCTCCCTAACATTCAAAGTGTAGAGAGTTGAATCAGGCAAGCGGATTCAAACCCAAAGGAAACCAGCCATTCACCCTCTATATCTTCTACCCTTTCCACGCAGTCGTTCAGTGCATTACCAGAGGTAAAACCATGTCTGTCAAGTTTGCTAACTCCCCCGCCACTAACAATTCTCCGATCGCTCCCATGCTGACAACTGTTGAAGAGGCTGCTCCTGTACGCTCTACTAATTTGAATGCCGCTGAAAAGAGTTCTGAGCTAGGCTTTGATACGATTACTCTGGCGGATTTCATGCTCAAGGAATTGCAAGCAGCACTGAAATCAACGACCAGAAGCGCTCAAACGGTGGCAATGCGAATCGCTTTAGAAGTGGAACGGATTTGTCAAAAGAGCGATCGCATCCAAATTTCTGGTGATGTTCAATCTTGGCAGCTTACCTTAGCCCGTCACCGTTTGCAAAAGTGCTTGGAATACTACCGCTTGGGTTCCAAACAGGGTCGCGTTGAGCTACATTCTCATCTAGCGGCAATGATTTACCGTCATGTTGCGTCTTTTCGAGCTAACTTAAATTTCCAAGCTCGTTACAACATGATTGAAGATTTCCTGCAAGGATTTTACATCGAAGCTCTGAGAGCTTTTCGTCGGGAACACCAAATGGCGGCTGACTATACACCGCGTACTCAATTAGAATTAGCGGAGTATATGGCATTCACGGAACAATATGCCAAACGTCAAATTGGTTTGCCGGGACGTTCTCGCCAAAGATTGATTGTACTTCGGGCTCAGGGTTTTGCTAAGGGCCAACCTCCCGAAACTGCTTTGGATATTGAAATGGCCGTAGAATCGGGTAAGGGCGAAGAAGCGGAAGCTCACAGTCGCTCAGCAGCGATGCAGCAGGTAAGGGAACAGATGGTTTCTGAGTCTGTCGATCCGGCGGAGGCGGTGTTGCGCGATCGCGTGGTCTCGGAGTTGATAGAATATTTGCAATCTCAAGGTCAGTCGGAGTGTATTGACTATCTGACTTTGAAACTCCAAGACCTCTCAGCTTCCGACATTGACCGGATTCTGGGTCTTTCTCCCCGCCAACGGGACTATCTACAACAACGTTTCAAGTACCATGTGGAAAAGTTTGCTCGTACCCAAAACTGGAAACTGGTACACCAATGGTTGGGTGCTGATTTGGATCAAAAGTTGGGTATGACTTCGGTACAGTGGGAAGCTTTTAAGGCAACGCTTTCAGAAGAACAGCTACAACTGCTGGAATTGAAGCGGAATCAAGAGAGCGATAAGGCGATCGCATCTGCTCTTAAATGTACTCTCAAACAAGTGCAAAAACGGTGGGCAGGGTTACTGGATATGGCTTCGCAGTGCCGTAATAGCACTACTCCTGCAAATGTGGGTAACGCCAAATGAGTCTAGACACTTTGTTTAACCCCCCCAGGCGAGGGCGGGATTTCCCCGCCCCATTTCCTACTACTGCGCCAAAAGAAATTCGATATATTAGACAAGGTTAATATTAGTGGTGACGGTATGACTGTCAATCTGGCTCCGGGTTTAAATTTAGAAAGGCCGAGGACTCCTACGGTGCTTGCGCTCAAGGAAGTTTTTCAAGGTCTTGATGCTGATAGCTGTCCGGGTTCTTACAATTTTCATCTGCACACTGTTTGTTCTGATGGGCAGCTACGGCCAGATGAGTTGATGGAGTCTGCGATCGCGATCGGTTTGAAGGGGTTAGCTATTACCGATCATCATAGTACAAATGGCTATTTTCAAGCTCAGATTTGGTTGGAGCGTTGGATATTAAATGATTCTGAGAGTAAATTAATAACGCCTAATCTGTGGACTGGCATAGAAATTAGTGCAAATTTGTTGAATATTGAAGTACATATTCTCGGCTATGCTTTTGAGCCAGGACATTCTAGTTTACAGCCTTATTTGCATGGTAAAACTGCGATTGGAGATGCTTATCTGGCGGAAAATGTAATTGATGCGATTCATCAGGCTGGAGGTTTAGCAGTGTTGGCTCATCCTTGTCGCTATCGGCTTTCACCTAATAAGTTAATTCCAGAGGCGGCAAGTTTTGGAATTGATGGGGTAGAGACTTTTTATGCTTATGGTAATCCTATTCCTTGGTGTCCGAGTCCTCAGCAAACTATGTTAGTTAAAGAGCTTGCTAAGGATTGGGGTTTGTTTAATACTTGTGGGACTGATACTCATGGTGTTAATTTGTTGCAGAAGCTTTAATCAACAGGATTTATGCAAGAGTCAGCAGCGATGATTGCTACCCGTAAATACAGCCGTACCTAGAACTTTTGCGGTTGTTAAATATGATTTTTCAGGAATATGCTTAAGGGCAGGTGTATAAGATTCTAAAATTACCTTTGGTTAAAACTTATGGATGCCATCACGCTAACGACTTCGATCGCTCCTTTTATCACTCCTTTTCTCCCCTTTTTGCTCAAGTTCGGTGAGAAGTCAGCCGAAACTGCGGGCGCTAAATTGGGGGAGGAAGGTTGGAATAAGGCGAAAAAAATTTGGGACAAGCTACACCCCAAAGTTGAAGCTAAGGAAGATGCCAAAGTTGCGGCTGAACAGGTAGCAGCAAAGCCGGATAGTAAGCCTCGCCAAGCGGTATTTCAGGAAGAATTAGAAACTTTGCTGAAAGAAAACCCTGATTTAGTAGAGGCGATCGCCCAAATCATGCAGGAAGGATCGGTTGCTGCTAGTGGAACACAAATTACCCAGACTGTCGAGAATAACGAAGGACAGACGATAGGTCAGATGACGGGCGGTAAAGCAGTCGGCAGGATTGACGGGAATATTCAGGGTGGTGTGAACTTCTAAATTGAAAGCGATCGCATTATGACAATTTCTCCAGATTCCGAATCAGCTTCCACCCCTGAACCTATTACCCAGATTAGGCAAGATACAGACAACAATCAGGGACAGGTAATCGCCCAGATGATAGGTGGTTTTGCACTGGGGCAACTCATTATTCATCAGTCTCAAACTCAAACGCTACCTAAAACAATAGAAACTGCTACCGATTCCGTTGAATTGGGAGAAAACCCCTATCAAGGACTAAAGCCGTTTTGGGAAATGGACGGCGATCGCTTTTTTGGCAGAGATATCGAGATTAACAAACTGTGGTCACGTTTTCAGGAGTTGTATGGCGATCGCACTAAAATTCGAGTATTGCCGATTTATGGGCCATCAGGATCGGGTAAATCCTCATTAGCAAGGGCAGGGTTAATTCCAGCTTTAGGTAAGCAACCTTTACCCGGAAAGGATCGGGGGCGCGTAGTAGTATTGACTCCAGGTAATGACCCCCTTGAAGCTTTAGCTACGGTGTTAGCTCGGATCGCTACTAAGGATGAAACTCCCGTTGCTAAGACAAGGGAATTTAAACAAGAATTACTTGAACTTAACGAAAAGCAAGAATTTGACGGGCTGCGCCGTATTGCCAATGTTTTGCCTGATATCGCTTTTGCACCGTTGATTGTATTGGTAGATCAATTTGAGGAACTTTACACTTACACCCTCTGCAATGATGAGCAGGTGCGCTCTGCTTTTGTAGAGAATTTGCTTTGTGCGGCAAGCGACTCTTCTCAAAGAGTTTCAGTGATTATCACGATGCGGAGTGATTTTTTAGGGAAAACTCAGCAACATCCTCGCTTAAATCAACTGTTTTCCTCTCAGGGTTTTTTAGTCCCGATTATGCAGCCAGAGGAACTGGCGATCGCAATTACTGAACCTGCAAAACAGAAAGGCTACGAATTAGATAAGGCAACAGTACAGTTGCTTGTTGAACAATCCAAAGGACAGGAAGGAGCATTACCTCTGTTACAATTTGCCCTAACTCAGATTTGGGAAGGGTTGCGTAATAAGATAGAACCAGCAGATACCCTAAAGCAAATTGGCGGTGTCGGTGGAGCGTTGGCGAATAAAGCAAAAAGTTTGTATGAGTCTTTAAACACTGAACAACAAAAAATTGCCCGATCTACTTTTCTGGCTTTAATTCAATTGAATGACGATCATACAGCAACCCGTCGCCGTGCGCCTATTTCGGAACTGATTACCAGCAAACAGGATGAACCCCTTGTGCGAGAAGTAATTGAGCGTTTTGCTGATCCGGGTGTATGGATTTTAGTTACTTTTTCTAATGAGCAACAGGTGGAAATGGTGGAGGTTGCCCATGAAGCTTTAATTCACAAATGGAAAGAATTACAGGAGTGGCTTAAGGAACACTGGGAAAACCTTCGCAATAAGCGCAAAATTGAGCAATCTGCTTTCGAGTGGCAAGATAATCGAAAATCTAAGGATTATTTGCTTCAAGGGCGCAGACTCCGTGATGCTAGAGAATTTATACAGGCTCAAAAAGATAATGCTGAAACCTCACTATGTGGATTGGCAAAAGAATTTGTAAAAGCAAGTGTAAAAAAACACAGAATTAATACCTTAAAATCTGCTCCTGTTTTGCTTGTTTTATCAATATCCATTCTGGGTTTTGTTCATTTACAAATCATTGGTAGAGCAAATTCCATATTATCTCGTGATGACTGCAAAGCAGATTTTGAGATTAAAGGACTGTTGGAATATATGTGGTGGACAAGATATGCTAATGGACTTAGAGATGTGAAGCTCTGTAATGAAGATTTATTTAAAGTTCAACTTCCCCGTATATATATATTGAATGCAAATTTTGATATGGCTAATTTGTCTAATTCTAATTTCCGCGGATCTAGATTACCTTTTTCTAGCTTTAAAGGAGCAACGTTGTTATCTACTGACTTTAGTGGAAAAGCAGTATTGACAGGAGCAGATTTTGGGTGCAACCATTCTGAATGCGCTACTTTATTTAAGGCTAATTTTGAAAATTCAAATCTAAGCGATGCTAACTTTCAGGGAGCATTCTTGGAAGAAGCAATTTTCAAAGGCTCCAATCTAACAAGGGCTAAATTAGATGCAGCAGAGGGATTGACTGAAGAACAACTACAAGATTCAATACTCTGTGATACAGTAATGCCTGATTATCTAACTAATATTCCTCGCAACAGAGACTGTCCACGTTAACAAACACATTTTTTCCCATTGCTAATGCCATATTTAATGCAATGGCCTTGGTTATCCACACAGCAACACTGCTCACCCTCCTTGGCAAAAAATGTAGCTTCATTCCTGCTATTAGTATCAAACATAGCAATTTCAGTACCACAGTCTGACAAAGCCTCAGATGCCATTTTTCTGAGCTTTTTAGCTTCTTTCTCTTTGTGTTCCGTTGTAGTGATATCAGTTTCAGTTATTAATAACGCTTCTGTTAAAACAAGAATTGCTGTTTCTTGATATCTACCAATTTTCATCAGTGCTTGAGCCAAAGATATATGTTCTTCTGTGATTTTTGATTTGTCAATTTTTACTTTTTTTGCTTGAACAAGTTGTTCATTCCTTAATTGATTAAGTTGTTCTTTTGTGTAAAAACATTTATCTAATCTTTCTCGCAAAGAAAAAGCAACCTTTGTAATCGGAGAACGAGGGATGAAGTTAGCCTCACTGATTTTCAGTTCAACATCTTCTAATTCTTCATTATTTTTAATTACTTCTTGCAGTTTTTTCTCGAATTCCCAACGGATTTCATCGAGTTTCTTTTGGAGTTTAGGAAATTCAGAATACATAGGTTTCCTCGCTTTTGATGTTAGATAAAGTGTTGAAAATTTTTGATCTGTTCGCTCTGAAGATGCACAATCATCATAATATTTTTCGTTAGTAAATGCCTTAATAGCCTCTACCGAAGCATCAGCATCAGCTAAACCATAGCCTGTTGCTAGATCCACTCCTGGTCTGGCTCGACTGCCTCCTGTACTGGGATTGCTAAAACCTTCAGTAACATCGCGGGCTGTTTGCTGCAAGATTTGCTTTACTCTAGCGGGAGACAAATGGGGATCGCTCTGCTTGAGCAAGGCACAAATACCCGCTAACTGAGGTGCTGCGGCTGAAGTACCACTAAAAACAGCCCATCCATCTGAGGGTAGTGTACCATCACCGGCAGCAGAACGCGCTTGATCTACCCGACTACCTGGAGGGACAGGTAGCCGAATATAAGCTCCATTGGGCAACTGTCCGACTAATCCGCAGACATCTGGAACTCGTCGTCCCGGATAAACTGGGCTAATAAAGCTGCTGGCATAATTGCTTGCCTCCAATAAACCTTTCAATGACCCTTTTAGATGTTTATAAACGCCGCCAACTGCGATCGCCTCTGGATGTTGTGCTGGAAAACCCCATTGTCCATTCCCAGCCGAAAAAATAACCACAATCCCTTCATAGACAGCACGAGCAACAGCAGCAGCTAAGAGTTTGTCTTGAGGAGAAAGTTGACGGTTTCTTTGATCGGAACCCCAACTACAAGAAATAATATCTGGTCGCTGCTCAATGGCTCGCTTGAAGGCTGCCACTGAGTCAACGTTCGCGATTTTATCTTCGACTACTACGCCAAACTTGATCATTATTAGTTCTGCTTCAGGAGCTATGGCAAAAACATTTGCAGATTCTCCTGTACCATGACCGCTAATATCTCGATCGAGATCGGTTGCACCAGGGGCAAGAACGACATTTACCTTATAGTTATGCTCTCTAAAAAATGGATGGGGATACCACCCAGAATCGATCATTGCCACCCTAACGCCTTTGCCTGTGATGCCGTTTTGGTGAACTAGGTTTGCATTTAAACCTTGAGCCACATCATCGGGTACATTCAGGTATTTTGCCGTTTTTTCTGGGGGTTCTGATGTGGGAATAGTCGGTCGAGAGTAGTAAACAGGTTCGTTAATCGCAATTCCATCTAACACATCATCCCAAATTGTCTTAGAGGTATCAATCTCACCAAATGGTGTGTTATCAACTGAATTGATCAATATTGTCGTGCCGATCTCACCCATTTCTGTGATCGTAGGGCGCTCAATTGCCTCCAAGGTTGTCTGAAACGATCGCTCATAAAGCTCTGGCTGGCCAGCAATGCTGATCGTGGCAAAGCCAACCTCTAAAATTTCAAATCCTGCCGCCTTTAAGCGTTTAATCGCTAATTCGACTTGGTGGGGTTCTGCATAAAATTGAGTCACATTTTCGCTAGTCACGGGCTGCGAGTGGCGTAACAACGATGCCCCAGTTATTGAACGAACAACAGCCTCAGTGTAGATTTTAGACGGTAATACTGGCTGATTTTCGCTGCTCATAAGGATTTCCCGTTCACACTGCGTTAGATTGCTAGGCGCGATCGCTTATTTTACCAAATTTACTTTCCCGATTTAGGCTGCTTAGTTTCAGGTTCAGAAGATTGTAAAGCCGCATCAAGAATTATATTATCATGAATTTTAACCTCCACCTTTGCCCACCAATCTATTCCTAAAAAAGCTTGAGCATTACCGCGAAAAACTGCAATTTCTACCCAACCATGAGAACCAACTAAAGCAATCAAATTACCAGATTCGGCGCTGCTGTAACTTGTGCCACTGGGTATGACAAAATCTCGATCGGACTCGCTGCTAAGTTTTGACCGCGCGATCGCAACAGACCAACTTTTACCCGCAACCAAAGTTCCCGGAATATTAGTAATCAAATTGCCAAAATAATCGATATACTGAATACAGCCATCTACACAGTTCGTTGTGGGAGTACAAGCTGGAATAGGCGATCGCACTAGACTATCAGGATCTATGGCTCGTCCCAACTCCTCCAAAGGAACCCCACTAGCTAAGTGAGCTCCCACCGTCGCAAAAATATCTCGACCGTGAAAAGTGCTGCTAGGTTGAGATGTCCGCCAATATTGCGGGTTACTTAATTCTACAGCCGCGTAGGTGTAGCCAGCCGTAGGCATCGCACTCTCGTGACTCAAAACCCCGCTAAACAAGCCATTATCCGGCCCCACCAGCACGCAATTGGCACATTTCACTGCTACACCGCGTCTACTACTTCCAACTCCCGGATCGACAACAGCAATATGTACGGTTCCCGCAGGAAAATAAGGATATGCAGTCATCAGGCAAAATCTACCCGCAGCAATATTTTGCGGCGGAATTTGATGGGTGAGGTCTACGATCGTTAATTGCGGGTTGATTTGAGCGATCGCGCCTTTGAGGACACCAACGTAGACATCGCTCAAGCCAAAATCTGTCAGCAGAGTTATTATTTTAGTTTTAAACATTTTGGAGGCTAATTTTTTATGGCTAAGAGTAAGTTTCCCCTACATCTAAAGATACTTGCCTTAGCCTTATTTTCCCTAGCTTTAACCTTACTTTTACCCACAATTGTCATTTCCCAGTCTGTACCAAAGGGTCTAAGTGAAATTCACTTTTCTCCACCGCAGGAGTCTGCACCAATGGTCGTTAGGAGGCAAGAGTTGCGATCGCGCTGTCCTTGCTACAATTCTATCAATTCTCTCACAGCACTACTACCGCCTACAAGTTTGGCACTAACTACCGCCGAGCACCCAACATTTTTTTTATATGTCCCCCACGCTACTACTACTAAAACCGTAACCGATAAAGATGAAAATGCGTGCAACAAAACTGTCAGCAACTCCCATTTGAGGGAGAGTTTTGAAGTAGAGTTTGAACTCCTTGACGAACAAGAAGAAAAAATTTACCATACAGCATTCACGATCGCAGGTACTCCCGGCGTTATTAGTTTCACTCTTCCTAAAGACTCTCCACCACTGGAACTGACAAAATATTACCGCTGGTATTTTGAGGTAATTTGCGATCCCGAAGATCGCAGCGGTGACAGTGTAGTGAGTGGATGGACTCGCCGAGTCGAATTAATTCCTAATTTAGCCCAAGAATTAGCACAAGCATCGCCTACAGATCGCCCTGCTATTTATGCCCGTTCTGGTCTTTGGCACGATACTCTAACGGCCTTAGCGCAGTTACGGAAATCACAACCCAACGATCTACCTTTAGCTAATGCTTGGGCGGAATTATTAAAGTCTGTAGGATTGGAAAATATCAGTCAAGAACCTCTAGTTGAATGCTGTAATATAGCAGAAGGCAGGAGGCAGGAGGCAGGAGACAGCAGGTAGAGCTAAATATTTAAATTGATTTTTGCTCTAAAATTTAGGAAAGAAATATGAGTCAGCAGTGGGACAATTTTCTAAAAAATTTAGGAGTTTGGGAAGGTACTTTTACCAAGTTCTCACCATTAGGAGAGCAACTTGAAGATATCCCTAGTATTCTGTCCTTAGAAGGCTTAAATAATAAAAAAAGTGCGCGCCTAACTCTCCGCCGCTTTTTACCTAACCCTAACAATGCCTCCGAATCAACAGTCAATGAGTTGGTGCGAGAATATCAGTATCTAGGCAGAGATATTCTGTTTTTTGAAAATGGGGCTTTTTCTCAAGGTAGTATCCAACTCGCCCCCTATTCAGAGTTTGGGGCCGAGTTGAGTTTTATCTACGGTAATCAGCGTCTGCGCCTAGTGCAGCTATGCGATCGCGACGGCAATTTAGCTAGTTTAACACTGATACGTGAAAAGCTAGCGGGTAAAGATGTACCCGAAAAACCGCCTTTGAAGGTTGATGATTTAATTGGCGAATGGCGAGGAGAAGCAGTAACAATTTATCCAGATTGGCGACCATCGGACTCTTATCCTACCTCACTGCAATTGCACCGCGATGACCACAATCAATTATTACAAAAGATAACTTTTGGTAGTGGTTTAGATATTAAAACAATTGCTTCTAGTGCTTTAATTGACGGTTCTATCCTCCGGTTTAATCAAAGTTCCCAAGCAATGCAAGTGCTATTGCTGCCCGGCGGTGCTTCTGCTACCACGCCAGTGCCAGTTCAGCGAAGAAAATCTTTCTTTTTAGAGGCGGGTTGGCTGGTAGAATCAGACTTACGGCAACGGATGATTCGCTCTTATAATGAAAACGGAGAATGGGTGAGCTTGACCTTAATAACCGAACGTAAAGTTAGCTAAAACTATTGACTTAAATTGTCAGCTACTTCTAACAAACTTCAGATAATCATTCCATTTTCAGGGTAAATGTTTTCTGGGATACAAAGAGGTAAAAGCAAGACTGTTATAGTTGAGCTAGTACCTAAGTATCATCATTTATAGTATGCGTCCTCACCCTATAAAATTTCCTCTGCGCGGGGTTCTTGTTGTTCCTTTTGTATTGCAAATTGTTCTTGCTGTCGGACTTACAGGATGGCTTTCCTTACGCAATGGGCAAAAGTCAGTTCATGATGTTACTGCTCAATTACGTAGCGAGATTACGGCCCGGATTGAACAGAACCTCAAAAGCTACATCGAGCTACCACATATTATTAATAAAATCAACGAAGATATTGTAAAACTCGGTAAGTTAAATGTGGACGATCAAGATGACTTGAGACTTTACTTACGGAAGCAACTTCAGTCATTTGAGTCAATCAATTACATCTCCTTCGGCAGCGAACAGGGACAGTATACTTCCTTCGATAGAACAACTACAGATGGTTCATTTCGCATTAGTTGGTTAACAGAAGCTCCGGGTAATCTACATATTTATGCAGCTAACAGCACAGGAGAGCGAGCCAAAGTCTTAGATGTTTTCCCTAATTACGATCCGCGTCGCCGACCTTGGTATCGCGCTCCCATCGAACAAGGTGGCCCCGCCTGGAGTCCAATTCATGCTTTGTACGCTCAATCAATACTGGCAATTAATGCTAGTCAACCCTTATACGATGAAACCGGGACTCTTCGCGGAGTATTCACAGTCAACTTTAGCCTCTCGCAAATTGGGAATTTTCTACGTAATTTAAAAATCGGTCGTTCTGGACAGACTTTCATTGTCGAACGTTCTGGAGAATTGGTGGCAAGTTCCGCAAACGTGCTGCCATTTACAATTACCGCTCAAAAAAAAGCAACGCGCATAAAAGCTACAGAATTTGGCTCTCCCCTGATTCGCGCGACCGCCAAATATTTAGTCGAAGATTTTGGGGGATTGAATCAAATTACTCAGAGCAAAAATCTTACTTTTCTAGTCGAGAATCAGCGGCAATTCGTGCAAGTATTGCCTTTTTCAGATAGCCGTAACTTAGATTGGCTAATTGTGGTTGTTGTTCCCGAATCCGATTTCATGGAGCAAATTAATGCCAATACAAATACTACAATTATTCTCTGTATATTTGCACTGTTAATAGCAACCGGATTGGGAATTTTAACTTCACAATGGATTGCTGTCCCTATTCAGCGATTAAGTCAAGCTTCCAGCGCCATCGCTGATGGCAAACTCAACCAAACAGTAATCGTCAAAGGGGTGAGTGAAATCCAGGTTTTGGGTGAGTCATTTAACAAAATGGCACGGCAGTTACAAGACTCTTTTACAGCTCTGGAAGTTAGAGTAAAACAACGAACAGCCGAACTACAAGAGGCCAAGCTTGCTGCGGAACTAGCCAACAGTGCCAAAAGCGAATTTCTCGCTAACATGAGTCACGAACTGAGAACCCCTCTCAATGGTATTTTGGGCTATGCTCAAATCTTAATGCGCTCAAAAAACATTCAAGAAACTGACCTCAAAGGTTTAGGTATAATTCAGCAGTGCGGTTCTCACTTATTGACTCTGATTAATGACATTTTAGACCTCTCCAAAATAGAAGCAAGGAAAATGGAAATTTATCCTAATCAATTCCATTTTCTAGCATTTCTTCAAGCCGTAAGTGAAATTGTCAGGATTAAAGCTGAACAAAAAGGAATTACTTTTATTAGCCAATTCGATCCAGCACTGCCGGTGAGCGTACAAGCCGATGAAAAACGCTTGCGACAAGTATTAATCAATCTTTTGGGTAATGCAGTCAAGTTTACTGAAGAAGGGAGCGTTACCTTCAAGGTTGGTGTGATTGAATCATCTACGATTGATGCAGAAGCAAGCACCTTCAATGCCATCAATAAAATCCGTTTTCAAATAGAAGATACGGGATTAGGGATGAGTGAAGAACAAAAACAAAAAATCTTCGATCCCTTTGAACAGGTAGGCGATAGTAAACGCAGAGCAGAAGGAACGGGGTTAGGTTTAGCAATTAGCTCAAAAATTGTGGAGGTGATGAGTTCCCAAATTAGAGTGACTAGCCAACTGGGAGAAGGTAGTCAATTCTGGTTTGATTTAGACTTGCCTTGTGCCAGCGAATTTACATTAAAACCGACTTTTGATTTAAAGGGAACAATTGTTAGTTTCCTCGGCAATAAACGCAAAATATTAGTTGTAGATGACCGCTGGGAAAATCGCTCCGTGATTGTCCATTTATTATCTCCTATTGGTTTTGAAGTCTTTGAAGCTACTAATGGTGCTGAGGGGTTAGACAAAGCAAATGAGTTAATACCAGATGCAATTATTACTGATTTAATTATGCCGATAATGGATGGTTTTGAATTACTGCGTCGCCTCCGTATTTCTGACCAGTTTAAAGATACAGTTGTCATAGTTTCTTCTGCTAGCGTGTTTGAAGCAGACCAATACAAGAGTTTAGAGGCTGGAGCAAATGCTTTTTTACCCAAACCTGTGCAAATTTCAGAATTGTTTGAAGTATTGCAGAAACAATTAGGTGTATCTTGGGTTTATGCAGAGCCAACTCCAGCAGCACTTACTAGCGGATCGAATACTGAATTATCCTCTGTTAGATGTTTGGTGATTCCCCCACCAGACAAAATGAAAATTTTGTATGATTTAGCAAAAAAGGGTAATCTTAAAGGTGCGATCCAACAAGCAGAGGAATTGAAAAAGTTAGATGAGCAATGGATTCCTTTTGCCGATCGTATATGTGAAATGGCAAAAGGGTTTCAGGAAAAACAACTTCAAGCTTTCTTAAATCAGTATCAAGTTAAATAGTTAAGGCTAAAAGAATAGTCCGCGTTAGTCATCTCCTTGATTGGTAATTCTGTCGTCATTGGGAGCTCCGTGAAGCAATCGCCAAGTCTCTGCGATTGCTTCGGGATTGCTTCGTACCCTCAGATGGCAACGCTTTTGCATCATCAATATTAGGGCTTACGCTCATAGCCCCAGAAACCGGGTTTTTGAGAGCATCTGTGGGTCACGAAGAAGGCAGGAGGCAGGAGGCAGAAGGCAGGAGGTAGAAGGTAGGGCGAAGTATTTTCGTCAAAAAACCCGGTTTCTTTGGTTGGGTGCGTAAGTGCTCTGTACTTCTATGTAACAGAATATCTAAGTGATGGACAGTCTTACAGTTTTTTTGTATTCGATACATATATTTCAAACCGAACTTTCTCCTCAAGTTAACCATTGCGATGTATTTTTTGCTACATTGAAATTCCACCTCAGACTTACATAGTCAGATGTATGGCGATCGCGATCGCAAGTTCTGAGCACTTGAGTATCTAACTTCCCGACACAGCGGGGCGTGCCATATTCGTCCCTTGTGGATATATCTCCCAACATCCCTTTTATGCAAACAACTTCCACAACTTCAGACAGCAATCGACCTTTTTTAACTTGGCAGCGAATTATAGACTGGGCACAAGAACACTACCGCTATCGAACTTTTAACAAAGACGAACGGATTCCTGCCAGACCCGGCTTGCTCTATTTAGTAGAGCGCGGTTCTATCCGACTGGTAGGCTCTTCCCTAATTAGCGCCAGCGGTACTAAAAAATCCCCGCGTCGCAATCCTGAAGAAGCTTTTTTAGGCTTCGTGGGTGCAGGTCAACCCTTTGAACTCGTAGCTCAGTCGCCTTTTACACTCCAAGCTTACGCCCATACTGACCAAACAAATGTACTGTGGATGTATTGGCACGATCTAGACAACTGGCCCCACTTCCGCCGGGAAGTCTTAGATGCCTTTCGCTATCAGCATCAGCGAAAACTTTTATGGCTCAGTACATTAGGCCAACGGCGAACTCTGGACAGATTGTACGGATTTCTAACTTTGCTGATCGAGGAATTCGGCGAACCTTACATTAATGAAGCAGATCCCGATCTAGTCCGGGGCTACCGTTTGCCTTGGCTTTTAACTCATGCTCAAATTGGCAGCGCGATCGGTTCTACACGAGTGACAGTGACGCGCTTAATGGGCAAATTGCGCTCCAAAGGTTTGATTTATACCCAAGATGATAATTTAATTTGTCTGCCTACCGACTCTGACCAAAACTAAAAAGTTTTTAACTGTTTAACTGTTTAATTGTGTGCTATTGACTGTAATGGTATGGGAATAATGTAAGATTAATTCTGTACTGCCTTGGCATTCTTGCAGGGTACGATTAATTATGACTAATGACCGACAAATATCTCTAACTTCCAATCAACTGAAACGAGTGGTCTTCTGTGACTTTGACGGTACGATCGCCCTTGAGGAAACTTTTGTCGGAATGCTAAAGCACTTCGCACCGGAGTTGTCGGCTCAACTAATCCCAGAAATGTACGCTAGAAGGCTGACGCTGCGGGCAGGAGTCCGACAGTTATTAGAGTCTATTCCTTCGGAACGTTATCAGGAGATTATCGAATTTTCTCAAGGGAAGTTAATGCGGCCCGGATTGGTAGAACTCCTAGATTTTCTTAAGGATCGCGAAGTACCTTTTGTGGTAGTTTCAGGTGGTATTCGGGTGATGGTAGAGACAGTGATGGGCGATTTGGCGGCTCGTACAGAAGCTATTTATGCGGTAGATTTAGATCCTAGCGGCTCTCACCTGAAAGTGTGTTCTGAGTTTGAAGGGGATACGGAACTTGTGTCTAAGGTGCGGGTAATGGAGCTGTATGAGGCTGACGAGCAGGTGGCAATTGGAGATTCGGTGACGGATTTGAATATGGCTAGGGTTGCGCCTGTAGTTTTTGCGCGCGATCGCTTGGCTGAATATTTGGATAAGGAGCAGAAATCTTACATATACTGGAATGATTTTTTTGATGTAATTGAGAGTTTATCCCAGCGATGGAGTTAATTGCTAACTGTTAACTGTTAACTGTTAACAGTTAACTGTAGGACTTACGCAGGGAGTCTTAGAAACCGGGTTTTTGAGAGAATCTGTGGGTACGGGCGAAGTATTTTCGTCAAAAAACCCGGTTTCTTTGGTAGGGTGTGTAAGCCTGAACTGTTAAGATGTTATACAGCTAAATTACCTATTCCAATTATTTAGATAATTAGTATAAGCAACAAACAACTAACAACTAACAACTAACAACTAACAATTAACAATTAACAATTAACAACTAACAACTAACAATTAACAACTAACAACTAACAACTAACAACTAACAACTCACCATGAATAGTGATTTAAGACAAAGTTTAATTGCAGCAGCAAGCCACTTTTATAATAGAGGTTGGATGGTTGGTACTGCGGGAAATCTTTCCGCTCGTTTGACTGACGGTAGCTTTTGGATTACAGCTAGTGGCAGAGCAAAAGGACAGTTAACAGAGCAAGATTTTATTCGTATGAATGTAGATGGTAAAATTATCGAGCAACCGCATTCAGATTGTCGTCCTTCTGCTGAAACAAGTATTCATCAGGCAATTTACAAATCTTTTCCAGAAGCTCAAGCTTGCTATCACGTACACTCGATTGAGGCTAATTTAGTCTCTCGATTTACTGAGGAAGATCGATTACCTTTGCCTGCGATTGAAATGCTCAAGGGTTTGGGGGTGTGGGAAGAGAATCCAGAGGTAGCAATACCGCTGTTTACTAATCATTTTGAAGTGCCGCGAATTGCTGATGAGATTTGCGATCGCTTTGCAATTTCACCGCCGCCAATACCCGCTTTATTAATCCGCGATCATGGTGTTACTGTCTGGGGTGACTCGACAGCTAAAGCTTACAATTATATTGAAGTTGCTGAATATATTTTTCGCTATATGGTAGCAGCTCGCTAATGGCTAATTGGTAATTGCTGATTAAAAGCATTACCTACGCACTGGAAAACTGGTATAGAGGCGTTAATACTGCGATGTCAGCAGTGCTACGTAAGTAACTTGTAAGTTTTTAAGTAAAAATTGCTACAGATTAGGCTTTACTTAAGTGGGAAGCCCAGATTAATTTCGCTAGCTCCAATTCATTAATTTTCCTTAAAAATCATCCATCTTTGGCCTAAAGTACCTCTACTTTTGGGAAGATATAAATTAATACCAAAAGTATAAGGTATATTAACATCGGCTGTACCCAGACTACCGGGGATCGTCATCATGTTGAAGTTAAGCTTGAATTTTAAGAATGGTTTAGTCAAGAAATCTGTCCCAGTCAAAACTGAGTTGGCCACATACCGCGACGGGCGCGATCGCGCCTTTGATGAAACATTGGAGGATAGATGGTTTCAGAGGTTTTTCGTAACCTTGTTATTGGGGGGGCAGGTGTGGTTGCGGCTGCTTAAGGGCAAGGTTTGCCGCAAGCTGGTGATCGAGCATTTGGTAACGGTGGGGTTGGGTTCGCTGAGGGCGGTATTGTTGATTGCTCTATTTGCAGGGATGATTTTTACGATTCAATCGGCGCGGGAATTGATTCGGTTTGGGGCGGTGGGGGCGGTGGGAGGTGCTTTTGCGATCGCATTTTGTCGGGAGTTAGCACCCGTTTTAACGGCGGGTGTGGTAGCGGGACAGGTGGGTTCTGGATTTGCGGCGGAAATTGGCGAAATGCAGGTGACGGAGCAAGTTGATGCTCTTTATATGCTGAAAACCAATCCAGTTGATTATTTAGTCTTACCGCGTGTGGTAGCTTGCTGCATCATGTTGCCGATTTTAACTATTTTTTCTGTGGTTGTGGGTATTGGCGGCGGCGCGTTTGCGGCGGCGATTTTTTACCATTTACCTCCGGGGATGTTTTTGGAATCAGTGCGGACTTTTTTGGAACCCTGGGATTTGGTGACAGTGGTAGTTAAGGGGGTGATTTTTGGCGCGATTATTGGCATTATCGGTTGCGGTTGGGGGTTAACAACGACTGGGGGAGGGAAGGGTGTAGGGCGATCGGCAACGGCGGCGGTGGTGACTTCTTGGGTGTCGATTTTTATGGCTGATTTCTTTTTATCGCTGTTGATGTTTCACGAATTGGCGATTACCAGATGAGGTTGAGAGTTACTCCATATTACAAAACTGTAATTCAAATACAGGGATAAATGTCATCTTGAGGCAGCTCAATGATTATAGAGAGGCAATGAAAGGCTGATTGATACTACATTCCCTTAGCCAAAAAGCTTCTTTAACCAAATTGAGAAAACTAATTGAGGCAATTACCCCATGGCAACACTATTTCCTAATTTAACCAATGCACCTGGCGATAATACTATTACGCAAAGCCAGATTCCACCAAATCCTAATCCTCAAAACCCTCCTCAAAATCAAACTCCACCAAATCCCAATCCTCCCAATCCTCCTCAAAATCAAACTCCACCCACTCCACCAACTCCACCAGCTAATAGTATTAGCACCACATCAGGGAATGACAATATTACTGGGGACGCTTCCGATAATTTCATTTTAGGTGGTACTGGCAGCGATACCTTGAGTGGAGGAGAAAGTACCGATACAGTTAGCTATCTTTCCTTAAATAGTGCCATTACCCTTCAGGCTGGAGGTATTGTCAACAAAGGTGCAGCAGGTAACGATATCCTTGACACTATCGAACAGATTATCGCTCCTTTAGGACAGATTAATACCCTTGATGCGTCTACAGGTAGCGGCGTAGCTTCTATTAATGTAGACTTGTCAACTAATAGTGTGGCTGTTAACAATTTACCTGGAATTGGCACACTGAATTTGACTGTAGAGAATTTCGTTAATGTCGTAGGTACTCCCAATGTAGATGTGATTACCGGCAATCGCCAAAATAACAATTTAGTAGGAGGAGCCGGTAACGATACTCTCTCAGGTTTGCGTGGTAATGATACTTTGATTGGAGTCGATCTATCTAGTGCTACACCTGGAAGTAATGAAACAGATGTATTGATTGGCGGTCAAGGTAGAGATACTTTTGTTCTCGGTGATGCCACAAATACATATTATCAGGGAGCAGGAGTTACATTCATTCAAGATTTCCAGCAAAACAGAGATGTCATTCAGTTACACGGACAGCTCTCTGATTATACTATTGTTGGTAATTCTATCAACTTGGCTGGTACTTCCGATCAAATTGCTGTAATTCAAGGCAATTTTACCACTGATAATTTCGTGTTTGTCTAAAAAATGCAATGAGTCTCTACTATTAACCTACTGATATATAGTAGAGACTCATTCAAGATTTTAGGATGGATTACACGAAATAGTTAACAATTGATTTCAGATTAAAAAGGAGTTTCTACCTCTAAATTAATATTTTTTCCTAACTGCGGATGCTCAAAATAAAGCTCCCTCGCGTGCAAATGTAATCTACTTGCGTCGGCTTGACATCCATAGAGGCGATCGCCTAAAATTGGTATTCCTAAACCTCTTTTATCTGACGCATGAACCCGAATTTGATGAGTACGACCGGTGAGCGGCATAAATTCTACACGAGTGTATTCTCCTTCCCTAGCTATCACCTGAAAACGAGTTAAACTAGGTTTACCCCTCTCTATATCAACTTGCTGATAAGGACGATGTTCAGGATTTCCCCAGAGTGGTAATGAAATCTCACCACAATAATCATTTACTACATTACCAGAAAGTACCGCCTCATAAACTTTTTTAACTAATTTATGTTGAAATTGACTGCTTAATTCCCGATAAATTGGTAAAGAACGAGCTAATAACATAATTCCCGAAGTTTCGAGGTCTAAACGATGGACAGGGATAATATTCATGCCATCCGGTAACAATTGACGTAAGCGACTTAAAACGCTATCTTGCCGATCGCGATAACGACCAGGAACAGAAAGTAAACCTGATGGTTTGTTAACTGCTATTAGCCATTCATCTTCATAGATAATTTGCAAATTTTCTGCTTCTAATATATCAAAGTTCTGCCGATATGTACCCATATCTAAAAAACTATTTTGCGATAATCCTGATAGTAAAAATCCCATTAATGGCTGACAACGTTCGAGGCAAGCGCCATAAAATCCTCCCTTAATTCTATCCAGATTTATTGATAAATTTCCCCACCAAAATTCTGCCATTGCTAAAGGTTTAAGGTTATTTACCGCTGCATAGTGGAGTAATTTCGGCGCACAACAATCTCCAGTACCAGTAGGCATTAAACCAGTTGGCATTAATGTTTGTAATGAACGAGAATGGCCGGCAAAATTAGTGAGACTGTAAGCTGCATACATCTGAGTTTGTAGTTGTTTTGATAAAGTTTTTCGCCGTTGTTTCAGTTCAGTAATTCGCTGAGTAGCATTGTCAATTATCTCTTTTAATGGTTGTAATTTCTCATTTTGTTCTCGTTTAAGGTTACGCCGTTCTATTCCATCTTTTTGACTTTCTTTATCAAGTTTTTCTAATGCTAAATTAAGTGCTTTATCTGTAAGAGTTTGGCTGAGAATTTGGCGTTTTTCCTGTCGCTGTTGTTTGCAATTACGATGATGTTGACTCATTAATTGCAACTGCTGTTCAAACTCGCTAGATAATGTTTGGTATTGTTGCCATTGCGGAAGTTGCTTTAGAGTAATTATTTCTTGTTTAATAGCGTCTAATTCAGCTAAGGTGTAGGCTTCTACTAAGGCTACTTTTTCTCGTCCCGGAATGGGTGGAACCCAGCCATCAATAGTATGACAACCATTGAGAAGGCCTGAGAATGCTTTGAGTACCCGTTGTTCGCCATTAGGAAGTTCAACTAAGAGTATGCCATACATTTTACCTTCGCGAGAATAATCATTATTATTGGCTAATTGCTGCATTAAACCTTTAGCAATTGCTTCGGCTATGGGTGTGCGAGGAAGTCTCAGTAATTGACCATTTTGAGGGGAGATTCCTTCGTAGTAATAGGTAGGATCTGAGTTATTGATAGGAGAGTTTTTGGGGATAAAATCTGAGATGGGGTGAAAGTTGAGCATAATAATTATCTCATAAATATTAATCCTTAGACAAGATCAAGTTCAGTACATTTAACTCGTTAGAAGTCAAAAGATACTTATCTGTAAAAAACTTTTCCCGACTTTGTTCTAAACTGTAACTTCTAAACACAACAAACGGGAAATCTTGATATTTATGTCCTATAGGCATAACATTACCAACTGGGTAAAGCGATCGCACATAGATAGACAGAATATCTCTAAACCGCTCGTCTTCTGGTTCTTCCCGCTTAATATCACCAAAATACTCCTTCATTTCTTCACCACTAACAAAGGCAAATAACGGCAAAGCATAATATTGATCCAAACGATGACTATGCTGTTGAAAATACTGAGTTTTATCCACATCCTTATTCAGCAACTTAACTAACTCAATAGCACCTCCTCTGATTGCAGAGCGCAAATTTTCTGGGTAAGAAATACTATCCCTAATGCGATACATTTTATGCATTAATTCCTTATTTACAATTTTTTTAATCTCTTGATGTAGCCTAATTTGGTAGTTTTCCTCTAATTTTTTGTCCGCCAGAGGAACTATCAACAAACTGCCACAAACATAACCTTTTTCCAGATTGCCATAACTGAGTAACCCGTCAAGAGGATTACACAGTTGCAAAAATTTACTATTAAAATTCTCCCGCATTTGCAGATATGAATCACCTGATTGTCGGGAATGTGTTGTATTTTTCAAAACAAACTCGGCTCGACTAAAAAGCTTCTCAATACTTGTATAAATATCTTGTAATGACTTGTTTTCTGGATGACTGCGATGTTCACTTTTTAATTCCTTAATCAGATTTCCCATTTGGCTAGTGAAAGTATCACCAGCCGTAGAAATCGACTTTCCACCGATGGGAATAATCAAAAACTTTTCGCTACCTAAATATCCATAACCTTGAATTCGTGTCATTACTGAAGTCTTGAGAATTAATAACATATTCAAAAGACTTAGCTTGCTTTCTTGCAGAGAAATTTCTGGATCATCTGCGTAGTAAACAGCCTGATCCGAGAGATAAAAAATTAACTCCTTATCTTCATTATCCAAAGTTTTACCTGGTTCGTATTCCCCGCGTCCCCGATAAATAACTTGTATGACTTCCATCAGGTTTTTTTCAATCTGAAAGCGAGGAATATCAACTAAAATATGCTTGGTTTTGGGAAAAGATAACCCCCGACTTCCAGATGCAGTCATAAAGATTACCTTAGCTTTATTTTTACACTCCTGTATTTTTGCTTTCTCCTCTTCTGAAATATTAGCATGAATTTCAAGATAATCTTCAAATCGATCAAATTTTTCGCGACTGTTCTTAATTTTATAAATCAATTCTGTCAATCTTCGCTTATCCTGAATATAGACTATTAATTGTTCGACTCCGGGTTTGGCTAATCGCTCGTTTATGTCTTGAACAATCTCAGACTGTACCAGTTTAATCAAGCTATTTCTTTGATTAAGAGACGCATTATCAGTAAATTTTACAGCTTCTATAAACACTTTATAAGTTATCTCTAAACTGCGAGCCGGATAGGAATTAGTATTAATTACGATAGCTGGTAATTCTCTAAACTTAAAAGGGATAGCTTGTAAGGGTAAGATTTCTTCAGAATTTTTGGCTAACTTCTTAAAATAAATTTTATCTGGTTCCGGTGAGGTATCTTTAAGGTGTTGTGTAATCACATCGTGGTCAACAATTGAAGCATCTGCAACAATAATTTTAGTGTTAAAACCATGTTGGGGATTGTACAAATCATACTTAGTGATAATCTTACTAATTCCTGTTAAAAATTCTACCCCGCCGTCATCTCCTGTAATTTCATCGATCATAATAAAGATGTGTTTAATGCGGCTAGAAATTTCTTGCATTTTAGCAGAAATTACCTGCTGTTCTCTTTTGTTATAAGCATCCTGAAATATCTTGTCAAAATGCTCAAGAGTATTAACTCCATTTTCTATTACCTTCAAAGACTGAATAGACACGGTAGCGACAATATTATTTGATGGTTGAGAGTTTATCAGCGTGTATATTGCTTCACAAATGCTGTTGAGGACTCCTTTACCTTTAACCTTTGCAGGTTGAATGATGGTTTTACTCTTCCTTTCTATTTGCGTTTGATGGTATTGCTGACGCTGAATATCTGGATTTTCTTTGAGGAAGTGAACAGTGTTTTTTGTAAAATCTTTTTGCTGACTATTAGCTACGTATTTAACCGTACATTTGCCACCATTGCCTTTAATAATATCAGAGTTAGTGTTAATGCAAAATAGGCGATTGTCTGACAACAAACCTGTTTCTGGATTTTTGAATTTTTCAATGATGTCTAGGTTAACTTGCTTGCGAGGACTGACATAAAAGAATAGGAAACCGTCATCAATATGCTGTTCAAGAAACTTGGCAATTGCAGTAGTTTTGCCTATTCCCGGATTTCCAGTTAGAAAGATGTAAGTTTGCTCAGAATTAAGTGCTTTAATAATCAATTCAGCATGAGCTTGTCTTAGATTTAATCCGGGAGCAACTTGCAATTTTTCTGCCAGTTTATCTGGTATAACACCAACAGAATTAAAAAAGTTATCAAGTCGCTCTGTATGAGCAACAGGTGTGGGAGTATTTCCTGTACTTTCTAATAAGCGATTGATAAACTTTTTACCATCTTGAAAACTGCGAATAGCGTTAATTTGAATAACTTTTAATACTTCTTTGCGAACCTCGCTAATATCTTTAGTATTAGATTCATTCTTATAAATTTGTGAACAAGTTGCTAAAATATTGATTTTATCTTTACGTAAGGAAATAGCACTAATGCCGCGATCGCTATTGCCAACTACATTAAATAATACGTCAGCATTATCTGGAATAATTCCTTTTTCTTGCAAAAATTTATAGAAACTATGAGCATAGCTACCCGCCTGAATCAACTTAGCACTTTCCTTATCTTTATACTTAAAAGCAGTAAAATAGCGTTTTAAATCCTCAGAGAAATCAATCCCCAAAGTGCTAGTATCTATCCGCAGATTAGAAAAAACACTCTTTGAGCGCAAATAGCTAATTTCCCTCATTAACAATTTCCGCATTATCTCTATTTCATGGAGGTCTACTCCCGACAACGCTAATACTGGAGAAAATACAGATAAGTCAACGCAGAGAATTCTAAAATCATTACGTTGTTGTACCAGCATAAGCGTATCAGCTTGCAAAAACTCACCTTTTTTTGAGTAGCGATGGATTAACAAATCAATATCAGCATTTGCAAAATCTGGTTGCACATTTGTAATCTGAGATAAAACCTCTTTAAATCCTTTTTGTTGACCCTTATTATATGTTCTAATACTGTTAGCATCACTAAAACTGCACTGATAGTATAAAATCTTAAGATTTTGCAGTTTACTACCAGCAGATTTGATGTACTCGCGAAAAAAGTTTAAGCCAGAAAAAAAACCTTTCTGTATAAAATAAAGGCTCCATTTCTCAACTATTTTACCATCCAGACTACCCAGGAGATTTGCTTCCCTAGTTATTTCTGCTGTCATTTTTGGCAATTTTAGGTGCTGCAAATCCAGGCGGTACAAATTGCCAAAGTTGTGAGGGATATTTTCCTGCTGAATATAAGCCAGAATTCCAATATTGAATCCGACTTCAAACAGACGACCCAAATCTTCACCAATCATTATTATCTACCTCATTATCTAATTCTCTTACCTTATTCAAAAAAGCCAACGAGTTAAAATTTGCACTTCCACCAGTATGACTAAATATAGATAAAGCACCAACCGAATCATCGCCAATAATCCGCTCGTAGGGGTCGAGTTTTAAACTAATATTCTGACGAGCTTCATACCTAGAAAAGTGAAATATTGTCAGATAGTGTAGCAAAGTATCTTTAGTTAGACCATCATAAATCAAATCTTGATGAATATCTTTGTCATCCAAAATGCCTTGATAGATATGCAGAAGTGTCGAGTAGGAAATCACACCATTATAAAAGTTTTTGTCTCCCTGTTGATCGACTTTAATCCCATTAAATAGGTTAAAAAACATCACGGATTCCTGATTGGGATCGTCAGCTAAATTACTAAGTTCCATTATATCTTGAATATAGAAGGATTCTCCTCTATGTTGTTCAAAGCTACGGACGAAATATTTATCAAAGAAAATGGGATAAATCTTGATGTCTCGCCTCTCTCCTTTCAAAGTTCGGATGAGACTTTTGGACATAAAAAACAAATCCTCATCTTCATCAGTTTTGGTAATATGTAGCGTGCTCGTATAAGGTGCTTGTGAAATATAAGCAAAGTTCCTATATCCTTGCTCATAAAGTTGACTCATTGCATCTTCCAGAATTGATGGCTGAGTATAGAGATGAGTAACGCTGTAATTTTCCGAAAAAGTTTTTAGCATTTCCACCTGAATTGAACCATCTTCTTGGCGATTAATGCCGACAATTTCTCCGATTAAACTTGCTTTTCTCTGAAAACGATTAGCGTTACCTTTTCTCGCATCACTTTCCCGACTGGAAACCACAATAATTGCTAAATTATCCAACTCTGGAGATAGCTGCACATTGTCGAAGCGAAACTTTTTGGGTAATATTGAATAGAGGGAACTTAGACCATTTCCGATAGTAAACTTTTTCGGTGGATGCTTAATCCGAAATCCTTGGGAATTACAGCGATATTTTTCGCTTAACAAATGAGACAATGTTTTAGAAAGATGGGCCATAAACTTTTCTGACGGTGAAGGGTTATTGTGGTCGCCTTCGTGAAGTCTCACCATCGGAATAAATAAATTTTTGCCCCAATTTTCTGCTAATATCTTCAGACACATATAAGATAGCAGGAGCATAGTAAACTTGTAAACAAAAGCCTCTGCTGGTGGTAAACCTCCATCGCTTTTTAATCGTTGATTTTCATAACGAAACACAACTAATTTTGTGTTGAAATGCTTGGCGTAGGTATCTTTAGAAATTGCACCTCTAGGAGTTAAAAGTACAGGCAAAGCATTAATACCTTTGATATTATATTCCATACTGAAACTTTGCCGTTCATCAGTAGGGAAATAACGGATATCTTCTATGGTAATATTGACTGGTAGCTGACAAATAGCTCTGGGATTCACCCTAGCATTTTCAACTGTAATATACTGGAGTGCTTGTTTCGGATTTCGCTCCAAAATGTCATTGAAAAATTTCCCAGTTGTTAAAGTATCATCTATCTGTTCTAGGATACCTCTTTTGATGTTGATGTGTCGTGATTCTGTTCGAGGCGGCAAAATTGTTTCCCTGTCTAAAAAGCCTTTTAAAAGTTGTTTGAGACGGTCTATTTTAACCTTAATGTTATATTGATTTAAGCCTCGGATGATACCACGAAGTATTTGCTGTTTCCTTTCTTCATCCGAACCACTTAAAACAGGCATTACCACAGACTCAAAGCTTTCTCGCGGTTGGTAATTCCCTTCAGATTCAGGGTTGTAATCATTCGCTAAAGGATTACTACGAGAAGCAAAGACAAAATAGTAAAGCAAGGCTATTTTTAATACCTTGCGGACGAATTTTTCCCGATTAAAATCCTCTGCTAGTTCTGTTTTTTGTTCATCACTATCAGGATTAAGCAAATTCAAATTATATTCAAATACATCATCCCCACCCCGTGCTTGAACCGGGTTATCAAACTTGATTTTCAAACCAAAGATAAATTTACGTTCGCTTCGGTGAGTATCTGTACTTTCTCCCAAATAACCTGCTACAATTGGAACTATCGGAAGTATATCTAACACTTCTGCTCTGGAAAAAATATCCCTGTAGTTAACTCTTACTCCGGCATAATTTACCTCATAGTCCCCATCACTTTTGTCAATATCGCTAATATATTCTTCTATCAACCGGAGTCGCCGAATTAAGTCTTGTAAATAGATTATCCCTACCCGATCTGTGCTATTACTACGAATATTCTCTAAAAGATACTCTAAATAGGTAATCTTAGCTTCTTTATTCAGCTTACCCAGGGTTTCCTTATCTACAAGTCGAATCAATTTATGAAAATTAGAGCTTTCATCTTGAACGATCTCATCAAGGCGATCGGTGAGATTTTCCCGATCCTCTTTATTGTCAGTATTTTCATTGATATATTTTTTTAAACCCTCCCTTAGCTGCTGCTGAAAAATGTCTGAGTTTCGCACAGAAATTGTCAATTTGTGCAGCTTTAAAATTGCCCGCGTGCTAGAATCCAGACGTTGCAAAGTTAATTTCTTTTTTTCTAAGGTAGAATGTCTGGGAAAATTGTATTTAAAACCTAACTCAGTACCGCCACCTCGAAAATACGTTGAATCCAAAGGCACAATTAAACTTGCCACAAATCTTTCAACAGCATCATCTCCTCCCAATATAGTTTCTAAATGTTGCCGCAAATACTCTCTAATCTGTCTAATTTGACTGCGAAAGCGAACCTCAACTTCCGCAGGAAAATTCACAGTAGCGGAATGCGCTTGACGTTCAAAAGAACCCAAGGGAGGAATGATTTGTAACTGGGAGACTTCATTGGCAATTGCATCAATATCAATTACCAGGCGATAGTTATCACTTGACCGACTA
The DNA here is from genome assembly GCF_000180455.1 of Kamptonema sp. PCC 6506. Lineage (NCBI taxonomy): Bacteria > Bacillati > Cyanobacteriota > Cyanophyceae > Oscillatoriales > Microcoleaceae > Kamptonema > Kamptonema sp. PCC 6506. The sequence goes on along the minus strand of NZ_CACA01000130.1, from coordinate 23,356 downwards.
AAAGGATTTTGACTCTGTAAAACTCCCAAGATTTTATCCAGTAAATCCGTATAATCAACAGGAACTAAATCATCGTCACCTAATCTTAAGCTATTCACCATATTAACTCCTTTAAAAAGCCTGAATCCACTCTTTCACATCATACTCAGTCCAAACCCCATTTTCCCAATAAGGATCGGCCTCCACCAATTGTCTCACAGTTGCCTCATCTTCAGCTTCATAAATGCCAAAAACCTTAGTTAAATCCTTAGTCGGCCCAATTGTAATCAACACACCCGACTCTTTTTGCTTCGCCAATCCAGCCAGATGAGCGTCGCGAAAAGGAGCGCGTTTTTCAAGAACGTCTTCGCAGTAACTTCCCCACAGCACATATTTAGTCATATCTGTCAATCTTTCTAATAAATTAACTTTCAGGCGATCGCTCTACAATTAAATCCATTGCTATTGCAATAATATCACCTTCGCTTACCATCTTGGCAATTACTTCGACATCATAAATTCCTTCAAAAGCTTCTAAAGCCGCAGACTTCAACGCAGATTCATAAGCATCCTGTAAAGTCTCTATTAATTCCTCTTCGGTGAGATAGGTTCCTTTAGCTTTATGTCGCTTGTTAGTGCGCTGAATTTGCTTGACGGTATTGAAAATCAAAGTTTCCCAAGACTTAGTAGTTCGGTCTTCAGCAACTTTTTTAATCAGATGCAACAGCAAGATTATACCATAACTAAAAATTTTGTTAAGCTTATCCGACTTACTCATGTCCTCCAATTCTTGCACCAGTAGCAAAGCCTCTGCAACTTTGCCTCGGTGCAGCAGCTCCTTTAACTCCATTAATTCTTCCATAAAGTTTGATAGTGTTGCCTTTAATCTATTATGCTAGAATTAGTAATTACAAAATATTGCTCGTTCGGCAAGTACAGGAGACAGCTATGACATTATTAGAAATTCGTCTTTTCACAGTTCAAGACTATCACCAAATGATAGAAAATGGTATTCTTAATGAAGATGAAAAAGTAGAATTATTAGCAGGACAGATAGTAAAAATGGCAGCCAAAGGAACCGCACACAATGCAGCAGTAAAGCGCACTGTAGAGCTATTGCAAGACCTTTTAGGGAGATTAGTTTTGATTAGCGTACAAGACTCTATTCAATTAAATGATAACTCCGAACCAGAGCCAGATATTGCCTTGCTTATGCGAGATCCACTATACTACGAAGACCGACACCCAACCCCCTCAGAAATTTACCTGATTATTGAAATTGCCGATACTACACTCAGAAAAGATTGCGGTATCAAAGCCACAATTTATGCTCAATCAGGAATTACCGATTATTGGGTATTAGATGTCAACGATCGCCAACTCCACGTCTTTCGAGAACCGAGTCAGGAAGGCTACCAAAGTGAGCTCATACTTGCCGATCGCATGAGCATTTCACCTTTGCACTTTCCTGACACTTCCTTTATGGTTAGCGCAATGTTACGACCATTGACAACGCCCTAACTCCTTAAACTAACAGCAAACTGCTTCACCAGGGCATTGCGGACTTTTTGTTGCACAGGTTCAATATCACCGTCAGAAAGAGTGCGATCGCTAACCCGATAAATTAACCGAAAAGCCAAACTTCTTTGACCATCTGGCACATTCTCGCCGCGATACTCATCAAACAACTGCACCGACTCTAGCAGGCTCCCAGCAGCCTTTTTCATCACACCTTCAATCTCAACAACAGAAACATCAATAGGTGCAAACAAAGCTAAATCTCGGTCAGCCGCAGGATAGCTAGAATAAACACTGAATTTGCGAGTTAAATTATCAGCTTCATTCAACGCCGCTAACAACACCTTCAAATCAAATTGGAAGGCATAAACTGCCTCTGGTAAACCTCGTTCCTGTTGCAATTGTGGGTGCAATTGTCCGAATATTCCTAAGCGGCTACCATTTAAAGATAACGCCGCTGTCCGGCCTGGATGCAGTCGTGAATCACTGCGATCGCTCTCATATTCTACCGCCAAACCCAAGGACTCAAACACACTCTCTAAAATCCCCTTCGCCTCAAACCAAGTCAAAGCGCGATCGCGTCCACTCTGTTGCCATTTACCTTGCACGGGATCGCCGCCAATAATACCAGCAACCCTGTCCCCTTCCTGCATTTCCTCGCCATCTTTCCAGAAAATACGACCAATTTCAAACCCATTTAATGGCCCATTTCCTTGTTCTAAATTGTACTCAAAAGCATCAATCAATCCTGATAGCATCTCCGTCCGCAAAGCTGAATACTCAACCAACAACGGATTAGCTAAAACTACTTGATTTTCACCTTCCGTCTTCACTAACGAATAGTGCATCAATTCCGTCAAACCCGCCGCTCGAAAAGCCGCCCGAATATTGCGAATTGCCGCATATTCCAGAGGTAAAAAACCCGCCGCAGTCTTGCTTGGTAAAGTATCGCAGAAGCGATCGTAACCGTAAAGTCGCGCAATTTCCTCAATTAAATCAATCTCCCGTTCTAAGTCCCGATAGCGATAAACTGGGACTGTCACCGTCCAGACTCTTTCCTCAATACTTGGAGCAACACCGCAACCTAAAGCTGTCAGAATGCCCTTGATTTCATCAGGTTGCAGATACTTTTCATAAAGCGTATCTTCGCCCCGCTTAAGCTGCCCTAAAACCCGATCTACTCGATCTAAACGCAATTCTACATTGCGGGTTAAATTCGACTTATCTACACCAATGCTCGCAGTTTCCTGAACAACAGGAACTCCTTCTGCCAGTTCAACAATCAACTTTAAAGCACGGCGACAAGCTAAGGCTAATTCTGCCTGATTTACACCTCGTTCGTAGCGAGTAGAAGCTTCACTTCGCAAACCTTGAGAACGAGCAGAACGCCTAATTGCTACTGGTTCAAAAATTGCAGCTTCCAAAACCAAATTTTGCGTACCTTCGTAAACTTCCGTCTCTTCCCCACCCATCACGCCAGCTAGAGCTACGGGTTTGTCATTAACAGTAATTAAAAGCGTTTGTGCTTGCAAATTCCGTGTTTGACCGTCAAGAGTTTTCAGCGATTCCCCAGAATTGGCAAAACGAACGCCAATAGTTAAATCGCTGCTACCTGCAACAGCTTCCAATCGATCTCTATCGAAAGCGTGTAGCGGTTGACCCCATTCTAAAAGAATGTAATTAGTAACATCAACTACATTACTAATTGGTCTTACTCCCGCCGCTTGCAATCGCTGCTGCAACCACGCCGGAGAAGGGCCAATTTTGACTTTTTCAATCGCAGTACCGATGTAAATTGGGCAAGCTTGAGACTGAGAAATATCAATTGCTAAACTTGCAGTCTCGCCCCCTTCTTGCCCTTGAATTAACACCCCCGCTGCTTCAGGAATTCTCAGATTTGCTCCAGTTAGCGCCGCTACTTCTCTAGCTACACCTACCATACTTAAAGCATCAGCGCGATTTGCTGTTGCTGTCAAGTCTAAAATTACATCATCTAAGCCCAATAGTGGCCGGATATCACTGCCTAATTCAGGATTTTCTAACTCGAAAATGTGAATGCCCGGTGACTCTTTAGCTAGTCCCAATTCCGCCACAGAGCAAATCATCCCCTCAGAAGGAACGCCCCGCAGTTTAGCAGGTTTAATTTTCAAGTCGATATTCGGTAGATAAGTTCCGACAGTGGCGACAGCTACATAGATATTAGCTCTAGCATTAGGAGCTCCGCAAACAATGTTTAAAGGTTCGCCCTTACCGATGTCTACTTGACAGACTCTCAGCTTGTCAGCATTAGGATGTTGCTCGCAAGTGAGTATTTTGCCCAATACTACGCCATCGGCCCAAGTGCGGCGGTCTTCAATTTCTTCTACCTCAAACCCAGCCATTGTCAGGGTTTCCGCTAGTTCTTCTGGCGTTACGGCGATGTCTACCAGTTCCCGCAACCAGTTGATAGAGATACGCATTCTTTTGTCCTTTGTCTTCTTTCCATGTCCTTTTCGTAACGTAGCATCCAGAGGGCGACTTAAGCCAAAACTTGCTGGGGACTTAAGCCCCTGAGATGAAGGTTAACTCCTTCGGAAGAGGACTGTTAAATTCATTAGTCTTCTGGAGAGGAGTTAAATTCTGAGGGAGGGGTTTCAACCCCTGGGGGACTGGGCGATCGCGATCGTTTCCTAATTTTGACAGCATATTTACTTGAAAGTGTCAACAAAAAAACTATGGTATAATAAATCTTGATAATTCACAGCTAAAGGCTAACTGCCCCTTGCCCGCAAGCAACATTCTCAACAGAGTAACGATCTACCAGATAGAAATGACCGAGATAAGTTTTGACATTCTTAATTGCTCAAAGCATTGCTGAAGATTCCATTTCCCTTGTGTCTTGTAGCTTATGCCTTCTCCTATAAAAGTATCCAAAGCAGCAAAAAGCCCTTAAGTTTAGAAATAAATTCTATAATAGATACTAAATTCCGCAAGTCTTTAAAGAGTCTTTAAATATTTTCTCGAAAAATCGACCAGAATAGCGAGATAATTAAAATATAGTAAGGATATCAAGCTAAAAGACGTAGGTGCATCGAAAATTAGCAGCCCCGCCTACACCCCCCGACAACTGGCAGAAAATCATATTTCTAGCTGCTGTACCCACAGGGGGTCTCTGTAGTCGAGCTGTCCTAGCTAGATTAGCAAAACTTAGGCACACTTGATTAACATGAGCTACTGCATAAATCCGGCCTGCCCCCAACCTCAGAACCCGCCTGAAGCCATCCAATGTCAGGCGTGCGGTTCGCGATTGCTGCTGCGAGCTCGCTATCAAGTAATCCAACCTCTAGGACAAGGGGGTTTTGGAGCCACATTCCTAGCCAAGGATATATCATTACCTGGTCAGCCGACTTGTGTGGTCAAGCAACTGCGCCCCAACGCCACATCGCCGCGAATTTTAGAAATGGCACGGGAGTTATTTAAGCGCGAAGCCAAAACTCTTGGCAAATTGGGCGATCACCCCCAAGTACCGCGACTGCTAGACTACTTTGAAGCCGGTCAGCAATTTTATTTGGTTCAGGAATACATCAAAGGCGCTACCCTCAAACAGGAGGTCAAAACCTCTGGCCCCTTCAATGAATCCGGGATTATAGAATTTCTTAAAGAACTGCTACCAGTAATCAATTACATTCACAGTCAAGGAGTGATCCACCGGGATATTAAACCCGCGAATATCCTCCGCCGCAGTCAAGATAACCGCTTGGTACTGATTGACTTCGGAGCCGTAAAAGATCAAGTGGGTCAGACAATTTTACTGGACATGACGGATCAGACGGCTAATACAAAATTCTCCGTCGGTACATTTAGCTTCGCCCCTCCCGAACAGATGGCGATGCGACCAGTTTACGCCAGCGATATCTATGCTTTGGGGATGACGTGCTTATTCCTGCTGACAGGCAAATCCCCTAAAGATTTAGATTTCGACCCAGTAAGCGGCGAAATTATCTGGCAGTCCCATGTTTACGTCAGCAAGCACTTGGAAGGTATCCTCGACAAAATGCTTCAACCGATGGTTGGCTACCGCTACCAGTCGGCTAACGAAGTTCTCAGAGCCCTCAATCACGAACTAGAAGATACCTCTAGCCTTTCCGATGGCATGGTCAGCCAAAGAAGACCCCATCAGCAACCGGAAGACCCGACTGTATTTAACGCTGACGGTTCAGCATGGCTGTCGCCGGCAGCAAAAATCGCTCAGGATATTCGGGCCAGACAAACTCGCTTGGGTAATAAAAGCTCCTTCTCTCAAACTGGGGGAACGGGGATGCAGTCTAAAAATGGGCGCAATCCCGCTACTTCCAGAACTGGAATGACGGGGATGACGACCCACAATTCGGGCGGAAAAGGCTCGAAACTTCCGCCAAAGTGGGATGCGAATACGCTGCGCTCTGCCTATTTTAAAGGCAAGAGAGACTTTGCCGATTGCGATTTGGGCGGTTTGAACTTGAAGGGTGTAAATTTGGCCGGGGCAAATTTTTACGAGGCTCGATTGACTAGAGCAAATTTGCAAGGGGCTGATTTGTCGGAGGCAAATTTAGGTCACGCCCGATTAGTGGAAGCGAATTTGCGGGATGCGAATTTAACTCAAGCTTATTGCAGTACGGCAAATTTACAATCAGCGGATCTCAGAGGTGCTAATCTCGCTGGTGCTTACTTAAGTAAAGCCAATTTGCGCGGGGCTAATTTGTGCGGGGCTAATCTGATTGATGCAACGGTTTCTGATGAGCAATTAGCTATGGCTAAGACGAATTGGATGACGGTAAAGCCTGATGGTAAAAGAGGTTTTGGGCTTTAGAAAAGTAGCGAAAATTGTAGTAAGTATGTAACTTTTGTATTATTCAAAACTTAAAACTTAAAACTCAAAAATTACTTCCTTCACCCAATCAGGTAATGCAGTGGAAGGAAGTACGATCGCTTTGGGAAAGTGTAATTTAAAAGTAATACTCAATCGATCGTTCTACTACCTCTGGCAGATGTGGTATCAATAGTTCAGATGAAACTGCTTAAAAACCGCTATGAGCTGATATTGCACATAGGCATCCTTGCCTTAGCCTATTTTTTGACGGGAAAACTGTCCGCGTCGATGTTGGGACTGGCGAAAGCGGAGGCTTCCCCAGTGTGGCCGCCGGCGGGAATTGCCTTAGCAGCATTTTCATTGAAAGGCTTCCAAATGTGGCCAGGGGTAGCGATCGGTTCTTTTTTATTGAATTCAACGGGGGGAATAAGTATACCTTGGCCGACGATCGCGACCAGTGCTTTTAGCGTTACTCTCCAAGCGATCGCTGGGAAAATGCTGCTCGATCGCATCGGTTTTTCTCCCCGCCTGGAACGTCTGCGAGATGTGATGGCATTACTGGCTGCTGCTGTCATCTCTACGATCGTAGTGGCTACTCTGGGTAATTTGAGTGGGTGTATTTTTGGTATCGCTAACTGGAGCAGTTTTTGGACGAATTGGTGGACAACTTGGATCGGAGATGGCATGGGGATTTTAATTGTGACTCCCTTGTTGTTGATTTGGAGTTTAGGAGTTAAAAATTTCAAATTAAAGATTAAAAATGGGATTTATCCAATTTCAAATTGGAAATCTGAAACTTTTAATTATTTTGAGTTTAGTATCTGTCTGAGTTTATTGACCTGCGTTAGTTTGTTAGTATTTGGCTCGAAAACTGAGGCAGAAATTGCACTTTATCCTTTAGAATATTTGCCTTTTCCTTTAGTAGTTTGGGCGGCCTTGAGATTTGGTCAGGAAGGGGCGATTTTGGCTAGCGTGATTGTTTCCACTCTCGCTATTTTTGGTGCTGTTCAAGGAGGCGGCCCTTTTGTTGCTAAGAGCTTAAATCTCAGTCAGGCTGTGTTATTTTTACAAGTTTTTATGGGTGCGATCGCGAGTACGGCTTTAATCTTAGCTGCTGCTGTTGCGGAACGTCAGCAAGCATTAGTAGATGTACATCGCACGGCTTCTCTATTGCGAGAGAGTGAAGCAAGTTTAGCTAATGCTCAACGTATTGCTCAATTAGGTAACTGGGATTTAAAATATGCAGTTGAAAATGCAGCTAGCGATAATTTTCAATCCTTAATTGAAATGCCTTATTCATCGAAATTAAGAGGGGAAAGAAAGTCTATAATTGAGTTGCGGTGGTCGGCGGAACTTTACCGTTTGCTGGGTTATGTTCCTGGTTGCTGTGAACCCAGCGAGGAAGCGTTTTTACAAGCAGTACATCCCGAAGATCGGGAGTTAGTGGCGCGATCGCATCAGAGAGCAGTATTTGAGCAAAAACATTATTGTATTGAGTACAGAATTGTCCTCCCAGATGGGAGCGATCGCACTTTGCGGGAACACTCAGCCGTTAAGCACAATGGGATGGTGGCGGCGGTACAGGATGTCACGGAGCGTAAAGCCACTGAAGAAGCTTTGCGGGTGTCTGCTTGGCGCGATCGCTTGTTAGGCGAAATTGCACTGCGAATTAGGCGATCGCTTGACCTCGACGAAATTCTTAATACTACTGTCGCCGAAGTCAGACAATTTTTGAAAGCAGACCGCGCCTTTATTGCTACTTTAAATAGTATCGAAGCATCCCCGACAAAATCTCAGTATAGTATCATAGTTTCCGAGTCGGTAAATCCCGATTTTCCTTCGATTTTAGCCTGGAAATTTACCGATAATAATCACATTAATGAAGTGAGAAAATATTACGCCCATAATGCCGTCTGTGCCATTGCCGATACCACTCAAATAGAAATACCAGCCGCAATGGTTGAATACTACCATAATTATCAAGTACGGGCGGCATTAAACCTGCCAATTATGTTAGGAGAACAGCTATTTGGACTGTTGGTAGTCAATCAGTGTGCCGGAACGCGCCATTGGCAAGAATTTGAAATTGATTTATTAGAAAAACTAGCTACACAAGTCGCGATCGCTCTTCAACAAGCGCAGTTGTTACAGCAAGTAACAACTCTCAATGCTAACCTAGAACGCCAAGTCGAAGAACGCACCCAAGAACTCCAGCAAAAAATGCAAGAACTTCAAGAAAGCAACCGACTTAAAGACCTATTTATACACGCAGTTTCTCACAATCTCCGCACCCCACTGATGGGAATGTTGATTTTGCTAAAAAATTTGCTTAACAAGCCTTGCATGGGCAATTTGCCAGGGGAAAATCAGCAAAAAATACCCGTTCCTCGTTCAATTTTGGAACGAATGGTACAGGGTAGCGAACATCAGTTAAGTATGGTTAATTCTCTTTTAGATGCTCACGCCAGCGAAGTAAACGGAATTGTCCTCAACTGCACCCCACTACAATTAAGCGATTTGAGTTCAGACGTTGTAAAGGATTTAGAACATATTTTAGGTAAAAACAACGCAACTTTAACTCAAAGCGTACCCGCAGATTTACCCCTAGTAAATGGCGATGCTAAACAGTTGCGGCGCGTATTTGAAAACCTGCTGACGAATGCTCTCAAACACAACCCACCCGGAGTAAATTTAAGCCTTAAGATAGATGTGATTAATGCAAGCATCAAAACAAGACAATGCTCAATCCCCCATCCATCGACTTATAATTTAGGGAAAAGCACAAGCGAAAGTAACATAATTCGTTGTACGATTGAAGATAATGGAATAGGGATAAGTCCTCAGCAATGTGCATCTCTGTTTGAACTTTACGTTCAAGACCCTAATAATAGACAATTGACTGGTCTAGGTTTAGGACTATATATCTCTCGCCAAATTATTAAAGCTCACGGTGGCGAAATGGGAGTTGATAGTAATCTCGGAGTTGGTTCAAAGTTCTGGTTTACACTACCTATTGCTAACTATTGTTTGAATTATGAAATATAACAATCACGAAGATGGACAAGGCTATTTCTATTGCTTTAAAAACTTACGTAACGCCATCTTCTAGGCGGTATATTACCGCCTAGAAGGCGGCGTTACGTAATTAGTTCTAGGTTGTTTATAGCTAAATCCTTCTTACTTCTTCTTCTTCTTCTTCCTTCTTCCTTCTTCCTATGACCAATCTGAGCAATGTTAAAGCAGCTCAGTTGTCCGTCAATTATGAGGTTTGGCGTGACCGTTTTCTGAGAAACCGCCTGCGTCCCGCCTTGTGGATTGCAGTCTTTTTTGCTTTAACAATTACGGTTTATCTTTGGGGAGAATCTATCTTCGATCCCAAAGAATTTAAAGCTGCAAATCTCTATATTGGTATTGCTGTTGAATTAGGATTGCTTACCTGTTTAACATTGCACCAAACTGAACTAGGAAGGCGCTATCCTAGTTTATTATTTTTAGGTTTTTCTTGGTCGCTAACTATCATTGTACAGGTAGGAGCGGCCCTAATTGGTCAAGCAGAACCTCAGACTTTAATGTGGTGTTTGGCATTTTTAACTCAGGCGACATTAATGCCCGTGCGATGGCCCCTTCATGTAGTTTCACAGTTAGGCGTAGTTGCTTGTTATATAGGAGTAAATTGGGCGCTTAATCTCACCATCGCGAAGATGACAGCTTTCCATTTTGCAGGATTTTATTTATATTTATTTTGGTTTTGTTTTATCTGCGATTTGTCGGTATATTTGTACGAGCGCTTACAGCGAGATGAGTTTGAAACTAGGCGGTCTTTGGCAGTAACTTATGATAAGTTAGAAGCAGCGGAAGCGAAGTATCGCAGTATTTTTGAAAATGCCGGGGAGGGAATTTTTCAGAGTACTCCTGATGGGAGATATATTACAGCAAATCCGGCTTTAGCTAGAATTTATGGCTACGATTTATCGGAAGAAGTAACAGATATTTTTACTGATATAGAACATCAATTATATGTAGAACCAAATCGCCGCGCTGAGTTTATTAGACAGATTGAAGAACACGGGAGAGTATCGGATTTTGAGTCTCAAATCTACCGCAAAGATGGCAGCATTGTCTGGATTTCTGAGAACGCACGAACGGTGCGAGATGCTAATGGCAAGGTGCTTTATTATGAAGGTTTAATTGAGGATATCACGCAGCGAAAGCAGGCGGAGGAAGCTTTGCGGGTGTTTATCCATGCTCTCTCTCACGACTTGCGAAACCCGGTTGCAGGGATGTTAATGGTGTTGAAAAATTGGGAGAAAAAGCCTGGGGATGGGATCGCAGTACCGCGATCTATTTTATTGCGGATGATTCAAGGGAGCGAACAGCAATTAAAGTTAATAAATTCGCTTTTGGAAGTACAGGCTAGCGAGGTACGGGGTTTAGTTTTGCAATGCGAACCCCTACATTTGAGAGGTTTAATTGAATCTGCGATCGCAGATTTAGAACCAATGCTAGTGCAACATCAAACGGCTGTAAAAAATCAAGTTTCAGCCGATTTACCATTAGTTAATGCTGACTCTACGCAGTTATGGCGAGTATTTTCAAATTTGATTGCTAATGCTTTAAAACACAATGCGCCGGGACTTAATTTGACGATGACTGCGGCAATAATAGAGGTGGATAATCAGAGGAAAATTGCCGAGCGTTCAATCAAAATGATTCGCTGTACTGTGGAGGATGACGGCGTGGGAATACCTGCTGAACTATGCGATCGCCTTTTTGACCTTTATGCTAGGGGTTCTCAAGTTCGGCATTCTCTTGGTTTGGGTTTGGGACTATATCTTTGTCGCCAAATTATTGCCGCTCACGGAGGGGAAATTGGAGTAATTAGTAGTCCGGGTGCGGGTGCTACTTTTTGGTTTACTTTGCCGATTGTTGATAGTTAGGTTAAATAAAATTGCACTTAGGCATCATATTTTAATGGTTCGCCATTGAGAAAATTAATTAGTTTTTCCTGTGGGCCTAATCCGACCTCTTTTATTCCCATAAAACTTAAGAGATTATATGTGTTTAGCCTTTCTTGGTTGGTGGTTATCCTGTCGGCAATTAAACGCAGAATCACTTGCTGAGGTTCTGTTAACTGATCGATAGTTGTACCTTCTGGGATCTTTTGCCAGTTAAAAGCAAGTTCCTGTAATAAATCCCCGCAGTCATATATTTGTTGTTCAGGTTCCGCCAAAACTACTAAAATCTGCGCTAATTTACTATCGTCAAGCCGGCTAAAAAAATTAATAATCATCCAGTAATGTGCGGTTGCCATTGGGTTGTCATAGTGTTCCCACAAATGGGTAAATAACTCTTTATTTTTGATCAAACTTAGGAGCCGATTGAAAGCATTGTTTGAGATATTTTCGCCCGCTATATAAGCAAGGCTAACCCCGGCAGAAAGTTTGACAATATCGCTTTCATTTGAGTTCAAAATTTCCTCACAAAAAGCGGCATCTACAAGCGTACTTTTGCTGAGAAATGCCAGACACAAGGGAATTGTCGCTTTTACCATTTCATCAGACTCGCAGGTAAAATGCTGAATCATTAAATTGCATATCCGCTCTGCCTCTGACTTGCAACAAGAAAGCGTATAAGCAGCGGCTATTCTAACTTTGGGATAGTTGTGTTCTAGTAAATTAAGATAAAGATTGATTCCTTTATAAACTGCCTCAAAAGTCCCATTTACCCACCCTAACTCAATTAGCAACTGTTCCTGATATTCAGAAGGATATTCCTTATCTAATTCTAATATCTCATACTTGAAAACTGGCTGAGTGCCAAAAAATGTTGCTGCGGTTGCCAAGTGTGCCAGATCGATCAATATTGATTCTAATAAATCTGGTTCTGATTCGCGTGAGAGACGTTCTTGGAAAAATGGGACTATAAAATAAGCAGGCCAGGTCAATGTTCCCTGGTGCCAACTTGCATACCACAATTCCATCTGAGCCTCGCTACGTACCTTTTTATCATCCGCTGATAGGTCTTTTAAAAGAGTTACTAGCTTCTCGCCTAATTCGCTTTCTAGCCTATCCCAATCAATGTTTTCTAAGTTTTTAAACATTGTTATTTTCCTCTAAACTTGGCGTGTAAGTTATAGATATTGGCTTCCTTTCAATTTAACGCAACTTTTTGTATTACAGTCAATTTCTATTGCCTTACTTTTAATAGATGCAACCAAAAACTGCTACATCATAATAAATCTCCTGACATAAACTCTGTTACAACGGCAACAATACAACCCTCAGCATCAAGTCCAAAATAAGAAGCGTAGAAACCATCACCCTCACCCGAATCAAATGCAATCACATTTGCGTGTGTAGAGTCATCTACACATAGATTAGCCCAATTAAATCCAAGGTTATAGTTTTCTTCTAGTGCTTCTCCAAGCTTGCAACTCAAACTTTCTTCATAAGTTTCTGCTTTCCAAGTATTATCAACAATAATTTGACCAGCATCTGCATCCATAAAACAACCTGTTCCAGAGTCAACGCCATAACCGAATACTTCATTTCCTGAAAGCACACTTAAGTCTTCACCCAGTTTAGTAGCCAATTGCCACTTGATAGGAGCTTGCTCGTTGAAGCGAAGCATTGCATAAGCAACTGTTTTATTATCATCCTTTGGATTATATCCAACACTTAAAATCACTGGATAATGACCAGATTTAAATTGAGGAGCAAAAGGTTCTGTACCTGGAAAAACTAGAGGGTCGCAAGCTACTAACTTTCCTGAATTTAAAGTTAATTTTCCAATTTCATAGGATGTTAAAGTCAGCTCGCAAAACTGAGTAATTAATTTGTGTCCAGGCTGAAAAGCTTTCATCAAATCTAGCTTACTCATTCTTCACATCCTTATAATCTTAAACAAGCCCTGCTCTCAATGCTACTACTGCTGCCTGCACTCTATCATCCACTGCTAACTTATTCATAATACCACGAACGTGAGTTTTAATAGTATTAGGACTGAGATAAAGTGCAGCAGCAATTTCAGGATTGCTATAACCTTCTACCATCAGTTTCAATACTTCTGATTCCCGCTGTGACAGTTGACCTATACTTGCTGTAGATACAGGGGTAGGAGGCTTGAGATTTTCAATCACAGTCCTAGCAATTTGAGGATCGAGATAGGTAGCACCTTCAGCAGCAGCGGCAATTGCAGCTAACAAACGCTCTACTGAAGCACCTTTAATACAGTAAGCATCTGCACCGCTAGAAAGAGCAGCAATAATTTCTGTTTCCGCCGTATGAGAAGTTAGCATTACCACTCGTACATCAGGTAATTTTTCTTTAATTTGTTGCGTTGCTGCAATTCCATCCAGTCGTGGCAAACCGATATCCATCACGATCAGATCGGGTTTAAGCCTTAATGCTGCTTCGACTGCTAAGTAACCGTCTTCTGCTTGTCCTACTATTTCTAAATCGGGACAATCCCCTAAAACTTGCTCTAATCCCAATTGCATCATTGGGTCATCTTCAACAATTAAAATTCGCATAATTGGTAATTGCTAATGGCTAATGGCTAATGGCTAATGGCTAATGGCTAATGGCTAATGGCTAATTGCTAATTGCTAATTGCTAATAGTTAACACTTGAACTAAGTCTCCGGCTTGAATCCAAGTTTGATCCACAGGGATAACTGCTAAACCTGTAGTATTAGCTAGGTTAATTAAATTACCTGAACTTTGACTGCCGCTAGCGGGTTCAAATTCGTAATTGCCAGCACATAAATGTAATTGACCCCAGAGGTAACTTTCTCGCTTCCCATCCGATCGCAAATCTACGCGCGATCGCGCCTGCACAAACTCTGGCCCCCAAGCTTCCTGTTTAAGTCCAGAAAGTTTCCGCATTGCTGGCTGGACGAAACGCCAAAACGTTACTAAACTAGAAACGGGATTGCCAGGTAAACCAAAGTAAAGACATTGAGAATTGGTAATTGGTAATTGGTAATTGGTAATTGGTGAAATCGGGGAATTTCTCTGTTCCTCTCGTTTAAAACTTGCTACAGTTAGGGGTTTACCTGGTTTCATTCCTACCGCGCGGATGTGAATTTCTCCTCCTAAAGATGCGATGATTTCTTCAACATAATCGTAATCCCCCACCGAAACGCCGCCAGTGGAAAGTACGATATCGGCGGTGGAAATGGCAGATGCGATCGCATCTTTTAACTTTTCGCGATCGTCGGGAATAATCCCTAACCGGATAATTTCTGCACCCGCTTGCGAGCTCAAGGCGGCCAAAGCATACTGATTCGAGTCTACCAATTGACCCGGTTGCAAAGGTTGCTCAGGAGACACTAATTCGTCGCCAGTGGAGAGAATTGCAACGCGGGGACGGCGGTAAACTGGTACTTGGATACATTGCGCGGCCGCTAACACGGCGATTTCTGGAGGGTTGAGGACTGTACTCGGCATCAACAAAGGCGTACCTGCTTGATAAAAAGCGCCTTTGTGACGCACAAATGCTGTGGGTTTGGAAGGAGAAACTAAGATCGAAATGCGATCGCCATCCCTGCGCGTTTCCTCCTGCATCACCACTGTATCAGCACCAGCAGGCATAACAGCGCCAGTAAAAATCCGGGCAGCCTGTCCCGATTCAACAGTAAACTGAGGCTGATATCCTGCGGGAATTTCTTCGATAATTTCCAGTATTATAGGTTGAGTTGAGCTACAATTTTCCACATCCGCAAACCTCACGGCGTAACCATCCATTGCCGAATTATCCCAGTGAGGAAAGTCGAGGGAACTTGTCACAGGTGCAGCTAAAATTCGCCCCGACGCGGCCAATAAGTCTATCTTTTCTACATCCCTTTGACTGTCGAGGGGTTGTACTAAATCTAAAATAATTGATTCTGCTTCTTTAACTGACAGCATCGCTGTCCCCCTATCTGATAATACTTTTGTTAGTTTAGCAAAAAAGTAGCCATAGTGGGAATTTATTTTTTGCTATTCTAGGATAATCTTATTGTTTTAGCCTTCACTTATGTCCACATTTATCTCTCTATTTTGGCTGAATACGTTATCTTTGCTACTGGTAGGGATTTCAATTATTCTTACTAAATTATATGGATTAGAAGTCAAGGATTTATTTTTTCATCCTTTGTTTTACCCTCAGCCAAATGTCGCTTTTTTAACTCGCATATTCCAGTTATTGTGCTGCGTACCTGTCATTGTTTGTGCTTTTAGCTATGGACTACTTAAAACTTTTAATCCTCGCAATTCAGACAAGGAATTTATTCTAGCATCGGCTCTTTTGACAGGAGGATTCATGTTAAATGAAATTTACAGAATTCATATATACCTTGTAGGAATGGGAATCTCTAAGCTAGGAGTTAGTTTTTTCTATGCTCTTGCTTTATTTTCCTACGGATGGTTTTTTCGGCGGCAACTAAAATCTACTCCTTACGGGGTATTGCTAGTGGGCGTGGGGTTATTGTTTTTTGCGATCGCAGTAGACTCCCAGCACTTAAAAAACAAGATGATTTCCAGCTTATTAGAGGGAGTTCCCAAGTTATTTAGCGAGATTAATATCGTATTCTATTATTGGTGTGTCTGTAAATATTCAGTAGAAAAATCTATCAATCAAATTATTAAAACATAATTTTTAACCTTTGACAAATTAGTTAATCTCTGATATGATAATGATATCTACCGCAAACTAGATTAAAATATTTGCTGCTTACTTAGCACAAAATTGTCAACATCTATGTTTAGCATAAAATAGTATAAAAATAGAAACAATTATGACCGCTGTCACCATAAACTTTAACTCTGTTGTCCAAATAACTGACGACCAATTTTATCAATTGTGCCGAGATAACCCCGATGTCAAATTTGAACGTAATGCCAAAGGAGAAATAATTATTGTGCCACCTACAGGAGGAGAAACCGGAAATTGCAACTCAGAAATTAATGCAAATTTTGTTATTTGGAATCGTCAAACTAAGCTAGGCAAAGTATTTGACTCTTCGACTTGTTTCAAATTCCCAAATGGTGCAGATCGTTCCCCCGATGTTTCTTGGATAAAACAAGAAAGATGGGATGCACTCACTCCCCAACAAAAAGAAAAATTCCCGCCAATTTCTCCAGATTTTGTCTTAGAATTAATGTCGCCGACTGATACTCTCAAAGAGACACAATCCAAAATGCAAGAATATATGGAGAATGGTGTCAGACTCGGCTGGTTAATTAACCGCAAAACCCGGAGAGTTGAAATCCATCGCCAAGGACAAGAGGTAGAAGTGTTAGCATCGCCAACAGAATTATCAGGAGAGGATGTTTTACCCGGATTTGTTCTCAACTTGCAAACAATTTGGTAACAATTTTATTAATACTAAAATCCCTATTACTATGAACGCTGTCACCATAGATTTCAATTCTGTCATCAAAATAACCGACGAACAATTTTATCAACTGTGCCAAGACAACCCCAATGTCAAATTTGAACGTAATGCCAAAGGAGAAATAATTGTCATGCCACCGACGGGAGGAGAAACTGGAAATCGTAATTTTGAAATATCAGTTGATTTTGGAATTTGGAATCGACAAACTAAACTAGGAGTTTGTTTTGACTCTTCCACTTGCTTTAAACTACCTAACGGTGCAGATCGTTCCCCCGATGTCTCTTGGATTAAACAAGAAAGATGGGATACACTTACACCGGAACAAAAAGAAAAATTTCCACCAATTGCCCCAGATTTTGTTTTAGAGTTAATGTCACCAACTGATACGCTCAAAGAAACACAATCTAAACTGCAAGAATATATCGATAATGGTGTCAGACTCAGCTGGTTAATTAATCGCAAAACCCGCCGAGTCGAAATCTATCGTCAAGGACAAGAGGTGGAAGTGCTGCAATCTCCAATAGAATTATCAGGAGAAGATGTTTTACCCGGATTTGTTCTCAACTTGCAAACAATCTGGGACTAATTTTGATAAAATTGTATAAATATTACTTAATGAATCTGATGCAAACAAATACTGAGATTGAATTAAATCAAACAAGCGATCGCGCAAATTCCCTTACCCCCGAACAACACAAGCAGAAAATGCAGCGTCGCAAAGAAGTACAAGACCAACGCATTGCTGAAAAATCAGGGGAAAAAGGTTTAATTATCGTCAACACTGGTAACGGTAAAGGGAAGACGACGGCCGCCTTGGGAATGGTGCTGCGATCGCTTGGTCACGGCTACCGCGTCGCCATAGTACAATTTATCAAAGGAGCCTGGGAACCCGCAGAAAAAGCCGTTTTTGAGAAGTGGGAAAACCAGCTAGAATTTCATGCAATGGGAGAAGGCTTCACCTGGGAAACCCAAGACCGCGATCGCGACATTGAAAAAGCTCAACAAGCATGGGGAAAATCCTTAACATTTATCCGTAATTCTGACTTTAGATTAGTCTTGCTTGATGAAATCAATATAGCACTAAAATTAGGTTATTTGCAAGTCGAGCAAGTGCTAGCAGGACTGGAAGAAAAACCAGAACTATCTCACATTATTTTAACAGGTAGAGGCGCACCAGCAGGACTCATAGAACGGGCAGATTTAGTAACAGAAATGACTTTAGTTAAACATCCTTTTAAAGAGCAAGGTGTTAAAGCTCAACCAGGTATCGAGTATTAAATACATAACTTCCACAAATGACAACTAATGGACTAGAGCCGACTACCTTTAACGATCTATTATCCTTGGCACTATCTTCTATTGAGTCTGCACAATCAACAGCAATACCTATCTCTGGAAAACTGGCGCTACTGCAAGCAAATCAACTAATCTTATCTCAAAACAACATTAATGTTAATGCCAATCTCTTGCTGCAAACCTTATGGAAAATAGCCCTAATTAATCCCTTTGATGACTTTGTTCAGACTTGCTTAACCTGCGAAGGAATCAATCAAGTTCAGGGATTTAGAGAACTTAGAAATAAAATAGCAATAGCCTACAATATTCAAGGGAATGCCTTCTATCAACAGGGTCAAATTCAGCAAGCAACCCTGCAATACGAAAAAGCATTACAAATAGGACAAGAACTTGCTCCCGCTGACTTGCTTGGCATTTACTTTAATGCAGGAATGGCATCTTTTGTACAAAAGCAACCCGAAAAAGCACAACATTTTTTTCAAAAAGCACTACAAATTCAACCTAACTTAGCGCAAGTAGAGCAGATGCTCATTAGGGTAAATTATCAACTTGAAACTAAGCAAAAAGGATATAAATTTAGTCAAGATTGGTTTAGCAGAAATCTCGCAATCTGGCAAGAGTATTTAATGTGTTTTCGCAATCAACCCGATTTAAACATACTAGAAATAGGAAGTTGGGAAGGGAGGTCTACTTGTTGGCTATTAAACAATATTCTCACTCATCCCTCGTCGCAAATTACCTGTATCGATACATTTGAAGGCGGTGGAGGAACTGAACTAGAAGCAAGCGATACTAAAGAGTCTATAGAAGCAAGATTTGACTTTAACATTGTCCTGACTGAAAGCATAGCAAAAGTCACAAAAATTGTCAACAAATCGAGAGCAGCATTGCGGGAAATTCCCTTTGATAGCTTTGATATTATCTATATTGACGGCTCTCATTTAGCTTGCGATGTACTAGAAGATACCCTTTTAAGTTGGGGACTTCTCAAGATAGGAGGTTTGATGATTTTTGATGATTACGATCATGTTTTTCGAGAATTTCCTCATCAAAATACTAAGATTGGGATTGATGCTTTTATGGCAAGTTTTTGTAATAAAATTCAGCTTGTTCATCAATCTCATCAAATTTTTGTTAAAAAGATAGCTGATTAAAAATGTAGAGGAATTTAACTACTATATTCTACTCATTTAATTAGTAGCCTGCCTAATTCCTGATATTTTCTAACAATGTGCTATACTTAAAGATTAGTTAGCTACAAGCTAAAGCTACTAGCCCCTGTCAAAGCAGGAGAAGAAAATGGTTCAGAAAATTGCTCTATTTAATCACAAGGGTGGTGTTAGTAAAACCACAACTACATTCAACTTGGGATGGATGTTAGCCACCAAAGGAAAAAAAGTAATCTTAGTAGATGCAGATCCACAATGTAACCTCACAGGAATGGTTTTAGGATTTTCAACTAAGGAAGACCTAGAGGAAGTCTATAAAAAAGAACAGAATATTAAATCAGGTTTAGCACCTGCATTTGAATCAAGACCTAAGCTAATTGAGGCTGTAGATTGTTTACCAGTAGAAAAGTGTGATGGTTTGTTTTTATTGCCTGGTCATGTGGGATTTGCTGAATATGAGGTAACATTAGGCATGGCACAGGAGCTAACTGGTTCAATTAAAGCATTGAAAAACTTACCTGGTTCAATTTCATATCTTTTGCAGAAAACAGCAGACAAATTTGAGGCCGATTATCTATTGATTGATATGAGTCCAAGTTTAAGCTCAATCAATCAAAACCTACTGATGACCAGTGATTTTTTTATCCTTCCTACCAGTCCTGACTTTTTTTCAGTAATGGCAATTGATTCTTTGGCAACAATTTTGCCAAAATGGTATGCCTGGGCTCAAAAAGCTTCAGAAATCAGGATTTTAAAAGAAGCTGACTATCCATTTCCCAAAGTTACACCGCGCTTACTTGGGACTATTCTTCAAAACTATACAATCATAAATGGAGAGCCTGCTGCGGTTTTTCCAAAGTGGATTGATGAAATTAAAGTAGCTGTTTCTACTAGATTAGGGCCATCTTTGCGACAAAATAATATGCTCCTAGCTAAAAAGATATACAGAACTCAAGAAATCAGTAGTGATTTCTGCCTTGCAAAAATTTCTGATTTTAACAGCCTGATTGCTAAGTCTCAAGAGAAGCAAACACCAATTTTTGCTCTCACGCGAGATCAAATAGGGCAGTCTGGTATAATTCTTAAAAAGACTCTAAGAGCACAAGAAGAGTTCAAAAAAGTTTTTTCCACACTGGCAGACAGAGTAATTGAGTTAACGTGCCATGCAGTCAGCAATTGATCAATTTCGCATCAGTATTACCCGCGTTCGCGATCTAATTGCTTTACATAACTCTCTCAAAGCTCAAGCTACCAGTGTTCTGGATATTTCAGATATTTTAAGAGCCGCACTTGTTCTAGCAGTTAGCGCTTTAGACTACTATATTCACGAAGTTGTCAGGATAGGAATGTTAGAAATTCATCGCGGCCAACGTCCTGAACCTCCAGCATTTTCCCGATTTCAGCTTTCATTAGGTAGTGCTCGCGCAGGTATAAATGCAGGACAAAATATTGATGCCTGGTTAGAAGATGAAATTCGTCAACGCCACAGCTATAAAAGTTTCCAGCAACCAGAAGCTATAGCTGATGCTATCCGGCTGATTTGTGATAAAAAGTTATGGGAAGAAGTCTCTATGAGCATGGGTAGACCAGCTAAAGATCCTCAGATTAAACAACAATTAAATCTCATTATCGATCGTAGGAATAAGATTGCTCACGAAGCAGATATAGATCCTACATTATCAATAGGTAATCGCTGGCCTATTGACGAACTATTAGTCAATGAGGCGATTGACTTCCTAGAGCAAGTTGTTGAAAGCATACACAATATTTTATAACCCACAACAACATTTTAGCTCCAAATTTCTCTAAGTTCTGTTAGTTTTAAATAAATTAGCGATAGGTTTCAAACTATCAGCATTAAACCTATCGCTACCACCTCAAAACTACTAAACCTTAGCCCCCTCCTTCACCAAATTACCCCAACCCAAATCCTTAAGCGAATTATTCCGACGCAAAGGACGAGTCACCAACTCCAAAATATCCCGCGCATTCCCAAACCCGTGAATCTGAGCAAAAGTAAACTCAACTGACCACTTAGTATTAATCCCCCGCGCCTCCAAAGGATTAGCATGAGCCATACCCGTAATCACCAAATCAATATTCTGCTCATAAATCCGCTGAATCTGATTGTAATTATCCGGTTTCTCCACAATTCTCGGAGTAGGAACCCCCATCTCATGGCAAGTCTTCTCCAATAACTCCAACTCCGCCGCTTGATACCGCTTATCCATATAAGGAATACCAATTTCCGGGCAAGTCATACCGCAGCGAATCAAAAACCGAGCCAAAGAAATCTCCAGCAAATTATCTCCCATAAAGAAGACAGACTTACCGCGAACTATCTGTAAATAATCCTCCAAACTTGCCCAAATTTGTGCTTCCCGCTCGTCTAAACCCTTCGGTTCAATATTTAAAACCGAGCAAATCTTTTCAATCCAAGCGCGAGTACCATCAGGGCCAATCGGGAACGGAGCACCAATTAACTTACACTTCCGACGGCGCATCAAAGTAGTAGCAGTCCGCGACAAGAAAGGGTTCATCCCAGACACATAATACCCTTCTTCCAACACTGGCAATTCAGTGTAACGCTTAGAAGGCAACCAACCAGAAACCTTAATTCCTTGCTTCTTCAATTCTAAAGTTAACTGAGTTACAACCGGGTCAGGCAAAGAACCAAAAAGCACCAAAGGAGTATGCTTCACATATTCCGATTCATCGGCTGCAACTTCCTCTTTCTTCTTCCCAAAATTCAGTAATTGAGAAATAGCATTCCGTTCCTGTTTTTGAGATTCCATAACAGGCGCTTTCTCAGGACACTTAGCAGCCATAGCCGCTAAAACCGTATCTTCCCCTTGGGTAAAAGCATAATCCAAACCATTAGCACGAGCCGTTACAATTGGAATCCCAATCTCAGCTTCTAACTTCGGTGCTAACCCTTCCAAATCCATCTTAATAATTTCCGTCGTGCAAGTGCCAATCCAAACAATTACACTAGGATTGCGATCGCGCTTAATCTGCAAACACAAACGCTTCAACTCTTCATAATCATTCAACTGAGCCGAAATATCGCCCTCTTCCAACTCCGCCATCGCATAGCGGGGCTCAGCAAAAATCATCACTCCCATCGCATTTTGCAGAAAATAGCCACAAGTCTTAGTACCAATTACCAAGAAAAAGCTATCCTCAATCTTTTGATAAAGCCACGCCACACAGCTAATCGGGCAAAAGGTGTGATAATTTCCAGTTTCACACTCAAAATGTAGCGCTTCAGGTTGAGTAAGAGTCTCCATGACCTAAAATTTTCTCCGTTTAATTGTTTATTAGTGCGTAATTCCTAATTTGAGCAAACAAACCCTCCCTGAAGTACATACCGCCTTCAGGGTGGGGATTCATTTCCCCAAACTGCACAGTCAAAATCAGTAATTTTGAGTTATAGCAACCGCCAGGGCGGTTAGGGGCTAGGGGCTAGAGGCTAGGGAAAGAAGGGAAAGAGAGTCAATGGTTTCAGCCACGATCGAGTGTCCTAACTGCCTTGGCGGTTGCTATATCAGATTGCTTCCTTCACAATTCGAGTTAAGCGCCTGAGATGATTTGTAGGGGTGGTGTTTCTCCGTCCGTAAGCAAGTTTTGAATATTGAGTTAATTCGCAATTCCAAACTTAACAACGACGAGAGCGATGGGTACTCCACCCCGAACCATCAACGATCTAGGCAACAACTCTTAAGTTGAATACAACCCTTACTTAAAGTCCGATAAGAACCCAGAAATTTCTTCATCCTCATCGGCATCGTCATCTAGTCCCAAGGCATCTAGATCGGCTTCATCAGCATCTCCAGATGTTGCTTCGCCTAGAGCATCAAGCCCGATCTCATCCAAGTCATCTGATAAGGACAAGCCGCCAAAATCGTCATCTTCCTCATCCAAACCCCCCAGATCCATATCTAGGTCATCTGAGGTTGCTTCCCCAAAGGGATCGGGTATGGATTCTGGCACGAAATCATCGTCTTCTTCCCCAAAAGGATCTGCACTCGCGACAACTATCTCCTCAGACTCCTCAGAAACCGATAGCCCAAACTCATCATCGGCATCTTCCTCTAGTCCACCGAACCCATCCAAGTCATCGGAGGCTGATACCCCAAACTCATCATCATCTGACTCTTCCTCCATGTCACCTAAGCCCATGCCGCCC
>NZ_CACA01000131.1:0-34328 GCF_000180455.1 Kamptonema sp. PCC 6506 | reverse complement strand
TTTATATGGTGCAGTTGCACCACAAACAGGAAAAACTTTTCAGTATGGACATATAGTATGGTGGGTTCTCAGCAACGGATATATTCAGGAGAGTACAAGGAATTAGTAATTAGGAGAAGAACTACAACATTCGTACCAATTCGTATAGTTTAACCTATATTGATTGCAAAAATACAAAAGCACGGCGGTAAGCTGCGGCCGCTTCTTCCCATTTTTCTAGTTTAGAAAGAGCATCGCCTATATAATAGTAAGAAGAAGCAAAGTCAGAGTTAAGTTCAAGACTAAATCGATAAGCAGCAAGAGCTTCTTCCCACTTTTCCAGTTTAAGAAGAGCATTACCTAAATTGTAGTAAGACCAAAAGTAATCGGGATTGAGATCGAGCCCAAAGCGGTAAGTAGTTACAGCTTCATTTAAGAGTCCTTTTGCTTGCAGAGCATTTCCTAATTTGTAGTATAATTCAGATATATCTGGCTGGAGTTGAATAGCTTTGCGATAGTGAGCGATCGCATCGTCCCACTGTTCCAGTGAAGTTTCAATTTCTGCTAATTTATAATAAGCTTCGTAACAACTGGGATTCAAATAAATAGTGCGGAGGTAACAAATAACTGCTCTTTCTACTTTATTTTGCGCCATCAAGCTAGAGGCTACATGGAGAAATGTTTCACCCGTGAAATCTGGCTCTAACATCAGAGCAATATACCAGAAATCTGCGCCTTCCTCTGGCTTGCCAATTTGCTCAAATAGTCTAGCTAAGTTGCGGTAAACTCCCGCAAACTTGGGTTGGAGAGTTAAAGCTTGCTGGTAAGATGCGATCGCCTCTGGCCACTGTTCGAGGTTAGCATAGAGACTGCCAAGGTTAGCGTGGACATCCGCTAAATTCGGATCGAGTGCGATCGCTTTAGCGTACCATTGCTTTGCCTCTTCTAGCTGACCTTGAGTTTGGAGTGCCTTACCCAAGATTTTACAAGCTGTTGCTGAGTTTGGCTCGTTTTGTAGGGCTTGCTTGCAGGAAGCGATCGCTCGATCTAACTTTCCTTCATTTAAATCTACTTCTGCCTGTCGCAGCAAATCAAGCACTTCTGTTTCTGGATTCACTATTCTGTTATCCTATAGAGTTGCAAACGTCAGTAAAATTGTATTCTACAAGCTAAACAGGGATAAAAAATCCGTGTATGCACGTCTATATCTGGGGTTGTGCTGCTTTCCCCTTCCCAATTACTTCAGAAATTCATGTTAACGGCAAATTCGACACCGCGAGTCAGTGTAATTATCCCAGCATATAATGGCGATCGCTACATCGCGCTAGCGGTAGAAAGCGTACTGAACCAAACCTATAAAAACTTAGAAATTATCATCATAGATGACGGTTCAACGGATAATACTCGCGAAATATTACAGCCCTATTTTAACAGAATTCGCTATATTTATCAAGAAAATCAAGGAGTAGCAGCCGCCCGTAATTCTGGTATCCGAGAAGCCAAGGGTGAATTAATTGCTTTTCTAGACCAAGATGACTTTTTCTTACCAGATAAGTTAGCTGCCCAAGTAGCCTTATTTGATGCTCAAGCCTCCCTCGCAATTGTTAATAGTGGCTGGCGAATTGTTAACGAGCAAGGCGAAACTATTTTTGATATCAAACCCTGGGAACACTTACCCCAGTTAAACTTAGAAACCTGGGTCGTATATATGCCCGTACTTCCCAGTGCCATGATGTTCTCAAAGCAGTGGTTAAATCGAGTTGGTGGCTTTGATTCTCAATATGATTCCGTAGACGATTCAGACTTAGTGCTGCGTTTAGCATTATTAGAATGCGAGGCTGCTTGGCTACCTAAAATCACAGTTTGCTATCGCCAACACAGGCAAAATGTCTCTATCCAAAGAGCGCTCAAACAAGCCAACCTTTTTATTGAATTAAAGCAAAATTTATTCAGTAGAACCGATTTGCCAGAACGCATCCGCCAATTAGAAAAACCAGCTTTTTACGAAGCCCTAACCTGGATGGCATGGCAACTTTACTACAGCGGTTATCCCGCAGAAATGGCTGAGTATTTCCAGCAATCTTTGCGCTATAGTCCGTACTCGGTGACAGCAACTATAGTAGATTGGGTAAAGCGCCTTACCGATATTTCTCAAGCCTATGGCTGCGAAATCGATGGCTTTGCCCTGAGAAAGTTACTAGAATGGAAAAATTTAATGGCTAATATCATCCCTACGAAAAAAGTCAGAGTCAGCGTTATTATCCCCGCTTACAATTGCGATCGTTACATTGCCCAAGCCATAGATAGCGTTCTCAATCAAACTTATCAAAACTGGGAAATTATTGTCGTAGATGATGGTTCTACAGATAATACTCGCCAAGTTTTATCCCCTTATTTAGACTTAATTAAATACGTCTATCAAGATAATCAAGGGGCCGCCTCCGCGCGAAATCATGCTTGTCAGTTAGCCCAGGGCGAATTTTTAGCTTTTCTAGATAGCGACGATTTCTTCCTACCAGAAAAGCTAGAGAAACAAGTAGCGTACCTAGATGCTGACCCCACATTAGGTATGGTACAAACAGGTTGGCTAATAGTTGACGATAAGGGGCGAGATATCCATCCAGTAATGCCTTGGCAGCGTTCGCCAAAATTAGATTTAGAAACCTTTGTAATCTATAAAATTGTCCGCCCAAGTGCGATGATGCTGCGGCGAGAATGGTGGGAAAGATTGGGTGGTTTTGACTCGCGATTTCCCCCCGCCGAAGATTTAGATTTTGCCTTACGCTTAGCTTTAAATGGCTGCAAAGCCGCCTGGTTAGAAGAGATACTTATTGGTTATCGTCAGCACGATGCTAATCTGATGTCTAGCGGTTATAAATTGATGAAAAATATGGAACTTGTCATGGAAACTTTTTTTGCCAGGCCAGATTTGCCCAATCAAATTCGTCAGTTAAAAAGTAAAGAACGCTACGAATCTTTAACCTGGATGGCGTGGCGAATGTATCGGGATGAGCATTTTGGAGAAATGGGTGAAGCTTTAGAAAAATCCTTATATTACAGCCCTTTCTCTCCGATAGATACTATCTTAAATTGGGTAGAAGCTTTTAAAGTCTATTCCCTCGAATACGGTTACAATTTTGATGCAAATTCGTTAAGTAATGTGCAAGAATGGCAAGCAGCAGTGACAATGGTGATGAATAATCTTCATCAAGCTAACTCCACTGGCAGCTTAACTTCTAGAAAGAATCATCGGCACATTCTATTATATGCTGAAGATCACGGAGTCGGAGGAATGGCTCAGTTTAACCATTCACTTTTATGCAAGTTAGCAACGGAAGGATACGAAGTTACTTGCGTTCAAACTGAGACTTCTAACCCGTTAATTAATAAGCAAAAAGAACTTGGCATCCGTCACGTTTGGCTAGAGTTTGACACGATGAAAGAATTTTCCCGCATCGCCTACAATCAGGCTGATGCTGAAAATATTTTCTCGCAGTTTCCCCCCGATTTAATTATATTTAGTGACGGCTGGCCGATGGCAAATTTTGCAGCCAAGCAAGTAGCTTTAAAACGAGGGATAAACTATATCATTGCTTTAGGTTATATTGACCCAAGTTTTGCTAAATTCCATAGATGGGACAAAATTCCCTATTTAGATGCTGTCTCCTATCATTATGCTACGGCAAAATCTATGGTGGCAGTTTCTTCTGAGAATTTAAACTTATGCCAGAAATGTTTTAAAATGCCTCAAGACTGGGGAAAAGTTATCTATTACGGACGGCCTGATAGTTATTTTGTCCCCCCTGTTGCTACAACTCGCAACCGATTGCGACAGGAGGTAGGAATTCCAGAAGATGCCATAGTTTGTTTCACGGCGGCGCGTCTTACTCCCGTTAAAGGCTATCAGTATCAATTGGAAGCAATCGCGCAGTTAAAACAGAGTCCAGTATGGTCGCAAATTTATTTTGTGTGGGCCGGCCCTGGGGCGACTACTCACGATAATATGGAACCTGAATTGAGAGAAAAAGTATCAAATTTAGGAGTAAGCGATCGGGTTAAATTCTTAGGTCAACGGTGGGATATTTCAGATTGGCTCGATGCTAGCGATATTTTTATTCTACCATCAAAAGCAGAGGGAATGCCTTTAGCTGTGATGGAAGCAATGGCAAAAGGATTACCTGTAATTGCGACTGCTGTCAGTGGTATTCCAGAGGAGTTGGGGGAGACAGGAAAGTTATTACCTAACCCGAATCGCGATCCCAAAGGAACAGTAAGGGAATTGGCTATGACAATAGAAGCCTGGGTCGCGAATTCGGAATTGAGGCAGTCTGTAGGCAAAGAATGTAAATTACGAGCCGAACAAATGTTCCGGGAAGAACGGATGCTTCAGGAATATTTGAATACAATTGTAGAGGCTTTATCGAGTGAAAAAGATCCAGAAAAAAGATTTTTGAATCCGCGACTTGAAGGACAAATGAAATTAGTAGAAAAACAATTACGTTATAGCTCTTTGGTGTGGAGTGCTTGGCACGCTCATTGTCATGGTAATCTTGCTAAAATGTTCCGGGATTTGGAGGAATCTTTGACTTGTACGCCTTTTTTGACAACAGAAACCATCTTCTATTGGATACAAAACTTTGCCACTTTTTATGCAGAAATTGGTAAAGAGTTTGATAGCTATTCTCTGATTAACTCAGTAGAATGGAAGGAATTAGTGGCGACTACATTAGGTGGTGAATTGGCTTTTGCGACTTAATAAAATTTCAGTTCTAACCCACAGTTATCTGGACACAACCTGCATATAAATATCGAAACTGCACCGACGGAAACTTTACGTGATTCTTTCTATAGTCAAATTTGAATGAATACCATTAGGAGCCAATATGCGAACAAAATTTAGTGTCAAAAACTTGCTAAAACTCCCGCAACTTTTGTTAGCATTGGCTACGGCTCTGTTAATACTATTTTTTGGTCAAGTATCAACTTTTGGGCAGGTACAATCTAACGTAAACGTTGATTTTGCTGCCCCACAATCAATTAAGTCAGTCAGTGGTATCCTACACGGTATAGATCCAAGTAATCCACCAGATAGCACGATTAAACCACTACAGTTTAAACTTTGGCGAGCTGGAAGAGTTGATACCTATGACCGAGTTGTGAACTCAGGTGCTGAGTTTCAATTAATAGTAAGCGACCTCTGGGGATATGGAGCTAATCCGAATGGATGGCCCTATCAAAATTATCCTGCCTGGGAAGCTTTTGTGCGACAACTTGCTCAACAGAATAAAGGAAAAAAAATCGTTTGGGATGTCTGGAATGAGCCTGACTGGGCAAATCCTTTTTGGGCGGGAACAAGAGAACAATTTTTTGAAACTTACAAACGGGCTTATCAAATATTACGTCAAGAATTGGGGCCAGAAGCGATAATTGGAGGCCCAAGCATAGCAATTTATAGTAAAGACTATTTAGTTGCTTTTCTCGAATACTGCAAGGCAAATAAACTGGAAGTTAATTTTTTATCTTGGCACGAACTGAATGATGATAACATTTTATTTGTTGACGATCATTTGATTGAGGCTAGACGCAATTTCATCCAAAGTCCAGCTTACGCCAGCCTAAAAATCAAAAAACTTTATGTGAATGAGATTGTTGGAGAGGTAGGACAGTATAGACCAGGAGATATTCTGGGTTATTTCTATAATTTGGAAAGAGGTCAAGCAGACGGTGCTTGCAGAGCTTGTTGGGGTAGCTTGGGGCCCAATAAAGTTAGTAATTGCTTTAATAATACTCTGGCTGGGATGGTAACACCTAATTCTTTTCAGCCTAGAGCAGCTTGGTGGGCGAATAAAGCTTATGCTGATGGAGCTAGTTCGCGAGTGCGAAGTCAGTCATCCTCTGAGAGAGTTGTCGCTTTGGCTAGCAAGTCAAATTCTAGCGGTAAAGCACAGGTATTATTAGGCTATTTCGATCGGAATAATTCTTCCTCAATCAGACTTAATCTTACTCTTGCAAACTTAAAACAGCTCAATGTTGCCCAGAATGGTAAAATCCATCTAAAATTAGAGAAAATTCCTAATGATCAAGAGGCGGCTGTGCAAAAAATGGTGATTTTGAAGGAAGAGAATGTGTCTATTGGAAACGGAACATTGAAATATGTTATTCCTAATTTTGGTCTACATGAAGCCTATGTGTTGACTATTGGCTAAGTGATATCGTAAAGCCACGATATCGGGGTTACTATCCATAACAAAGGCGTGGCTATATGGTGCATAATTCCTAATTGATTAATCGGTTTCAATCTGCAAGATGCTCTGATGTAATTAAAAATAGAATATTGAGGGTTTCTTTGTGATAAAAAGAGCGTTAATTTGTGGCATTTCTGGTCAGGATGGAGCGTACTTAGCTGAACTCCTACTTAAAAAAGGATATTTTGTCTTCGGAACTTCGCGAGATGCCCAAATGTCTGAATTCCGAAACCTTTCTCGTTTGGGCATCCGCGACTCCGTGAAGATGGAATCTATGTCTTTGAATGATTTTCGCAGCGTCTTGCAAGTCTTGACAAAAATTCAGCCCGATGAGGTGTACAATTTAGCTGGTCAGACTTCGGTGGGACTATCGTTTGAACAGCCAGTTGAAACTCTGGAAAGTATTGCTACTGGGACTTTGAATCTTTTAGAAGCGATTCGGTTTACTGGCGGCAAGGTGAAATTATATAATGCAAGTTCTAGCGAATGTTTTGGCAATACAAGGGGTTTGGCGGCGGATGAAAATACCCCTTTTCATCCCAGAAGTCCCTATGCAGTGGCGAAAGCAACGGCTTTTTGGGAGGTAGCAAACTATCGGGAAGCTTACAATTTATTTGCGTGTTCTGGTATTCTATTTAATCATGAGTCACCGTTGCGACCAGAAAGGTTCGTAACGCAAAAGATTGTGGCGGTAGCTTGTAGAATCGCTGCGGGAAGTTCAGAAAAGTTACATTTGGGGAATATTTCAGTACAAAGGGACTGGGGATGGGCCCCGGAGTATGTGGAGGCGATGTATTTGATGTTACAACGGTCGGAGGCCGATGATTATGTAATTGCTACTGGTCAAAGTTATACTTTGGAGGAATTTGTAAAGGCAGCCTTTGCTTGTTTGGATTTGGATTGGCGGGAACATACGGTGATTGATGAGAGTCTGTATAGACCTACTGAGATTTCTATTGGTCGTGGAAATCCCGGTAAGGCTAAGGAAAAGTTAGGTTGGGAAGCCAAGTATAAAATGCAAGATGTTGTCAGAATGATGATGGAGGCGAAAATGGTTTAGTTTTTAAGGGCAAAAAGATTTTTTAGCCATTTGAAAGTAAAAATAATTCGGCAATTTTTCGATTAATTAATGACCTTTACAAGCATAAAACAATGCAAGTAGTTATCCTAGCAGGCGGTCTCGGTACCCGTCTCCGAGAAGAAACAGAGTTTCGTCCTAAACCATTAGTAGATGTTGGAGGACATCCTATTCTTTGGCATATTATGAAAATATATGCCCATTATGGCTTCCGCGACTTTATTGTTTGCTTGGGCTATCGTGGCAACATGATTAAGGAATATTTCCTCAATTATGAGGCAATGAACAATGACTTTACTATTTGCTTGGGTCGCCAAAATTCCATCAGGTATCACGGAGAACATCTGGAGCAAGATTTCAATGTTACTCTAGCTGAAACTGGTCAAGAAACTATGACTGGTGGTCGGGTGAAACGGATAGAGAAATATATTCATGACGATATTTTCATGGTAACTTATGGGGATGGAGTGGCTGATGTAGATATTGGGGCGCTATTAGATTTTCATAAGTCCCATGGTAAGCTGGCAACTGTTACTACCGTTCGCCCTATTTCTAGGTTTGGGATTTTGGATGTGGACAATCAGGGTACTGTACAACAGTTTACGGAGAAACCGCAATTAGATGGTTGGGCAAGTGCGGGATATTTAATATTAAACCGCCGTATTTTTGACTATTTGGGTGGAGATGATTGCTTTTTAGAGCGAGAACCTCTCGAACGTTTAGCCGCAGAAGGTCAATTGATGGCTTACCGCCACGAAGGATTTTTCTTTGCGATGGATACCTACCGGGAGTATAAATATTTGAATGAGCTGTGGGATAATGGAGAGGCTCCTTGGAGGGTGTGGGAATGAGGAATTTTTGGTGCGATCGTTCGGTGTTTGTAACTGGCTGTACTGGTTTATTGGGTAGTTGGTTAGTAGCAGATTTAGTGAAACGAGGAGCGCGGGTAACGGGATTAGTTAGAGACTTAGTACCGCACTCTAGGCTATACATGGAAGACTGGCATCAGCGTATTAATATAGTGCGCGGTTGTGTGGAAGATTTGCCAGCACTGGAGCGCGCTATCAATGAATATGAAATAGACACAGTATTTCACTTAGCAGCTCAAACGATTGTGGGAGTTGCTAATCGCGAACCATTGGCTACTTTTGAGACAAATATTAAAGGTACTTGGAACGTCTTAGAAGCTTGTCGCAAAGTGGGGGGAGTCAGCCGAATTGTGGTAGCATCAAGCGATAAAGCTTATGGCGATCAAGAAATTTTACCCTACGACGAGAATACGCCGTTGCAAGGCGAACATCCTTATGATGTTTCTAAAAGTTGTGCCGATCTGATTTGTCGGACTTATTATGTTAGTTACGGCTTGCCAGTTTGCATTACTCGTTGTGGCAATTTTTACGGTGGTGGGGACTTGAATTTTAATCGGATTGTACCCGATACAATTCGCTCAGCTTTGCGGGATAAGCCAGTTGTGATCCGTAGTGACGGTAGTTTTATTCGCGATTATTTCTATGCCAAGGATGGCGTTTTAGCTTATTTGCATCTAGCTGAGCAGATGGATAGGCGCGAAATTTGGGGAGAGGCTTTTAATTTCAGCAATGAGGTGCAAATTACAGTTGTAGAAATGGTGCGAAAGATTTTGGAATTGATGGATAAGAGTCATTTGGAGCCGATTATTTTGAATCAGGCGAAGAATGAAATTATACATCAGTATCTTTCGGCGGAAAAGGCTCGGAGGTTATTGAATTGGAAACCTGAGTATTCTCTGGATGGAAGTTTGAAGGATACAATTCAATGGTATAGTGATTTCTTGATGCCTGAACTGACACCTGTACTGACTATGAAATGACGGTAATGGAAATTAAACCACTCAAACTACAAGGGACTTATCAAATTACTTTAGCTCCCAGGAAAGACGATCGTGGATACTTCATGCGAGCCTACGATGAAGCTATTTTCCGCGATCATGGCTTGACGACAGCTTGGTTGCAGGAAAATCAGTCATTCTCAAAAAAAGGTGTGATTCGAGGTCTTCACTTCCAAAAACCGCCTCATGCTGAAACAAAGTTAGTCCGAGTGGTTTCAGGAAAAATCTTAGATGTTTTTGTAGATTTGAGAAAAAACTCAAATACTTATGGTCAATGGGATTCGATTGAACTCTCTGAAGAAAACCACAAAATAGCTTATATTCCTAAAGGCTTTGCTCATGGCTTTTGTTCACTAACAGAAACGGCCTTAGTACTTTATAAAGTAGATGAAATTTATTATCCTGAGTCGGAAGGTAATTTAAGATGGAATGATGAAACTTTAGCTATTAAATGGACAATTGATCGTCCTTTGACTTCCTCGAAAGATGCCCAAGGAGAAAGTTTTAATGATTTTATTTCACCTTTTGTTTAGGTAGAAAATTAATGAGGATGAAAATGGCAACTAGAAATTGTCGTCTCTGTAGATTTCCTTTATCAATACACCCCAGTATTAAGTTAAAAAATATTCCTAGAGGAGGTCATGTATTACCCAAGTACGAACAACTGGAGACAGATACAGGGGTTGATTTAGAGGTTTATCAATGTGAAAATTGTGGTTTGGTGCAGCTCACAGCCGAATCTTTAGTATATGCAGATCAAGTGGGTTCTGCTCATGCAAGTTCTCCGGGGATGTTATCTCACCGGAAACGACAAGCATATGAGTTGGTTGAGCAGTTTAATTTAAGAGATAAAACTATTCTCGAAGTCGGCTGTGGTGATGGTCATTTTATGGAGTTCTTCGCGGAAGCAGGTGCAATTCCTTTTGGGGTGGAACCATCAGAGCGATCAACAGAATTGGGGCGCAAGCATGGCTTGAAAATTAAACAGGGATATATGAGTAAAAATGCCAAAATTGAAGGGGCTCCCTTTGATGCGTTTGTCACAATGCACGTTTTGGAGCACGCTCCCGATCCAAATGATTTTCTCCAAGGTATTTATGAAAATTTAACTCCGAATGGCGTGGGTTTTATTGAGGTTCCCAGTTTTGAGCAAACTTTAGAAAATGAGAGAATTTACGATTTTATCACGGATCATTTGCATTATTTTTCTGTAAAAACTCTGCGGTTTGCACTTGAAAAAAATGACTTTAAGGTTCTTGATATTAAACGGGACTGGGGCGGTGAGCATATTGTAGCAACCGTGCAAAAACAAGAGCGAGAAAGTTTAGCTAATTTACAAACTGGCGTTGATTTTCTCATTCAAAAAATGTGGGATTTTATCAATGCTTACTCATTCCAAGGAAAGCGGGTGGCGATTTGGGGAGCAAGTACCAATGGCGTAACCTTATTATCTTTAGCTCAGTTTAAAGGGATTGTTTATGTTGTTGATTCTTCGCCCCATAAACAAAATCGTTTCACTCCAGTTTCTCATTGGCCAATTTTAGATCCCAGTCACTTAAAAACCGATCCGGTAGATGCGATTATGGTAATGGCAACTCGGTTTACTGATGAAATTGTTAACCAAATTAAGACAGAAATTGGCTTCACTGGTACAATTGCTGTTTTAAAGGGAAATAGTCTAGAAGTTGTCCAAACAGGAAAGGAAGTATGAAAGTTTTAGTAATTGGTGGATCGGGGTTAGTAGGTTCTCATCTGCTACAAACTTGTCATCAACGGGGATGGAATGTTACGGGAACTTATCAGAATTTTGCCCAACCTGGTTTGATTCCTTTGCAAATTACGAATGCTGCTGCTGTGCGATCGCTGATTACTGAATCTCAACCAGAGGTTGTATTTCTTCCCGCGTTTCGCTCAAATGTGGATTATTGTGAACAAAACCCGGAGGAAACTTATCAAATTAATGTAGTGGGTTGTTTGAATGTAGCTCACGCGACACGGGATGTGCGCGCGAAGTTAGTCTTCTATTCATCAGATTATGTATTTAATGGGAAAAATGGCCCTTATCAAGAAATCGATAAACCAGATCCTATTTGTGTTTATGGGCTACAAAAGTTAGAAGTAGAAGAGAAAATTTCTGAGTTATTAGATGATTATTTAATTTGTCGCATTGCTTGGGTTTATGGTCAAGAGAAGCAAGGTAAGAATTTTGTACTTCGCTTGATTTCTATGTTGACAAATAATCAAGCAATTCGTGTTCCTCAAGATCAGGTTGGTTCGCCAACTTTGGCAGATGATATTGGGGAAGCGAGTTGTCGGTTAGTAGAAGTGGGTGCAAAAGGATTGTTCCATATAACGGGAATTGATTGTATGAATCGCTATCAATTTGCTTTAAAGATCGCTGAAGTATTTGGACTTCAGACAGATACTCTTTTACCTGTGATGACATCTGAATTAAACCAAGCTGCTGCGCGACCTTTAAAGTGTGGGATGAGGTGCGATCGCTTAGTTCAGAATCTCAACTGGAATTTACGCGGGGTTTTAGAAGGACTCGGTACTTTCAAGCAGACTTAATTGCAATAGCAGAGTCGTTTTGCCACTCTTTCAAGAGTTTAAAAATTTCATTGTAAATGGCTTTCCAATCACACTCATAACTGCGTGAGAAAGGATTGGGGTCATGACCATCCACAATAAATTCTTTAGGTACAAAAACAGGCATGATTGAGTTTTCGGCTGTTCTCGATGAGTAGTTAAACTCTACGTTTTCGCCGTAAAAGGCAGTATTCCCATAAGTCACACCAGGTTTGTGAGCAGTCCATACGACAAAAGTTAGTGAAGTTGCCATAGGTGTGATATAAAAATCGATCGCATCACTCCAAACTAAGGTTTCATAGGTGGTCGCACCAATCAAACTATAGGTTTTAATATCTCCTGATAAGCGAGTGATAATTTTTTCCATCATATCTTTTTCGGCGGCAATGACAGACTCAGCTTCTGGATCTTCTCTTTCTGTGCGAGACCAGCCATCAAATATAACTCCTAAATTTGGAAAATCTGCATAAAGTAGATTGAGAACATTGGCAATTCCTTCAACTTGAGATACCCAGGAACGCTTACTTCGCAAAGTAACTAATAAGAGAGGTGAATCTTGTTTAGATGCTTCTATTTGTTGCAAAAATTCTTGGGAACATTTAGTGAGAGAAGTTTGATAAAGCCTTTTGGAGAGTTTGTCTTTGATATACATATCAACGAGTCTAACTCCACAGTAATTATTCTCCAAAAGGTATTGAAAAATCTGCCAAGAGTCTGAAAATCTGATAATTTTATCAGTTTCTATTTCAGGAAAAACTACGTCTACATTCATAAATTCATAAGCACCAATAATGAACTTAGTCAGATGATGTACCATCCCGTTTTCAACAATATGGTAAATTCCTGCTAAATCATTCCAAATATAGTGCCCCAAATTAGGCATAAATGCCTGAACCGCTACTAATTCTTTCGGTTGTTTATTGGACAGATAAGCTTTTACTTTTTGCCAGTAAGTTACCAAATAAGTTTTGAATCGGTTGATACTTAAACCAAAGTTAATATGAGGATATGAATAAAAGGGAATGATTAACTCTCGTTTCGGAAAATACAAACAAATTCTACTGCCAAACCAATCGCCAACTAAATAGTAAAATACTTCTTGCCCCACAAATCGATAATAATTGAATAAGGAGTCAATTACGAAAGATTGATTGGATCTAAGGACTTTACCTGTAAAGGGACAAACTGTGTATATGTAACCAGTTTCTACAAGACTTTGCTGCAAGTGCATTCCCTGTGACCAGTTATAATAATGCAGCCCTAATGTCCGACTTTCTTTTTTTGCTAACTGGATCGGTAAAGTCGCTCCGAAACTATTGATATAAATTTCTTCTAAAGCCAGACTATCTCGCCTCATTAATTCTAAATTAGCTAAAGATAATCCTACTTCTTCTAGCAAAATTTTGTCAGATTCACTTAAGAATTCTAAGCCAATCACTGTATATTTTGCATGGTTATTGAAGTATGCTAAAGCTTCTGGTGCTTTAATTTCCTTTCGATAGTATGAGTTATTTACATCAAGGGGGGCTAACTCATTTAATCCTTTCCAGAGGCTTTCGTAAATTTCTGCCTCGCTGGGAGAGTGATGTGGAGCTTTTTGGAAGCAAGTTAAGGCTTCATCTAGTTTGCCCTGTTCGGCTAATAGGACAGCAAGTTTATAGTAAGTTTCACAGCCTTCATCCAATTTTTCCTGATAAGCGAGGATCTCCCCCAGTCGATAGTAAGATGCTATATGGTGTCGGTTTAATTCAATCGCTTGGCGATAATGGAGCAGGGCTTGGTTTAAGCAAACTGATGTGATAGATTTTTTTAATAACACCTGAAATTCAGGTAAGCTTCGCCAATATTTAATGCCAATCTCTCGGCTACTTTCTGGCAACCGTAGCCAATTCACACACGCTTGTTTTTCCAGCTCTGATACACAATATCTTTTATAAACTCTGAAGGCCTCTACTGCATAAGATTCATCATCAAGATGCTGAGTCGCTTGTAAAAATTGTTCATCATTAATAAAGCAAAGTCCTGGAAGTTCTCTATCGTGAGCTTGGTAATTCTTTTTATTGGGTAATTCTCCTATTTTATAATCCACAAAGAACGATTCTGGATGCTGTATCACCCGTTGATAAATTGCTTCCCCTAGTTGATAATTTAACAAATCAGAAAATGGGTTGAGTTCAACTGCTCGGCGGTAGGTGGCAATCGCATCGTCCCATTGACCTAATTGAAAGTAAATTTCTCCTAATCGCTGGAAAGACTCCTCATCTGGATTACATTCTATAATTTGGGAGGAAGAGGGGATATCCTTTGCTAAGTAGAACTGATTTCGCTGTTGCACTGCATTTGCCAAAGCAAAATGAATCCAATCCGCATCAGGGTTCAACTCACTTGCACGGCTATAAGCGGCAATCGCCTCATCCCATTGACCCAATTTTGCTAAACTATTACCTAGCCCCACATAAGTACCATAATGTTCAGGATTGAGTTCGAGTGCCTTACGGAAGGCTGCGATCGAATCTTCCCACTGTTGTTGTTGAGCTAGGGCATCTCCTAAGTGGTGATAACTCCAAGAAAAATCTGGTTTGAGTGTGATTGCATCGCAGAAGGCTACGATCGCTTCATTCCATCGACCCAGTTTGGCTAGGTTTTCCCCTAGATGGTGGTGTGTCCAGGAATCGTTGCTATTGAGTTCAAGTCCACGACGGTAAGCCGCGATCTTGTCTTCCAATTTTTCCGCTTCCTGCAATTGCTTACCTTGGTTAAATTTAGATACAGCCGTTTCTTGGTTCATAGTAACTTAATTAAATAATTTTAGGCGCGCTATGTTTTTTAGTAACATCTACAGCCAAGGCTTTTCTATGGTTTTTAAAAATGTATCTTATATTTTATTCGGCTCTAAATTATTTAATAGTTTCCTGACTTCTTTGTCAAGCAAGCGCCAATCAAAATCATAATTATTGATCAGCCCAATAGGGGGATAATCAACTATTGATTCCAATGGAATATAAATAGGCATAACTACATTTTCCCTTGATTTCAATTGTTCAATAACCCAGGATTCATAACATAAACTGTTAGCATGAACGACTCCCATTTTGTTAGCAATCCAGAGTACAAAAGTCGTAGTTGAACCAGGTGTTGATATGTATAAGTTAATCGCATTTGCCCAAATAACTTTTTCATAAGTCATAGAACCTATAATACTATAGGTTTTTACAGAATCAGGTATAAGGGTCAATATCTTATCTAGGTTAACTTTTTCACTTTCAATTACGCCCTCAACACCAATATCTTCTCTTTCAGTGCGAGAGCAACCATCAAACACTACGGCTAAATTTGGAAAATCCAAGTGTAAACTTTTAATTATATTTGCTATTCCCTCTACTTGAGATACCCATACTCGGCAATGGGTACGCATTCCTATCCATAGAAGTGGAAAGTGTTTTTTTGCATTCTCTACTTTTTGTAAAAATGCTGAAGAACACTTTTTCCATGAAGCTTCGTACACTCGTTCTGCTAATTTCTCGGTGATTTCAACACCTGTTACTCGAACAGCACAATAATTATTTTCGATAATCCACTTAAAGCTACTAAACTTATCATTTACTCTGACTACTTTCCCATGAATTTCCGGAAAAATATTTTCTATATTAAAATATTCATATTTCTCAGCTAATATTGCATCTGTATACTTCAATATATCATTCTCATATAGATAATTAACTCCTGTAACTTCATTCCAAAAATAGTGACCAATATTGCCAAGTGTACCCAATATCAGCAAATTTTTTTTATTGGGATTCGATAGGTAGTCTCTTACTTCATTATATTGACTAACGGTGTTACTTTTTAAACGATCAAGTATTTCCTTTATATTGATATGCTGATGACCATCATCAGCATCAAAAAAACTAATAACAATTTCTAGTTTTGGTATATAAATAAATTTTTTGCCGCTCCAATAATGACCTAAAAACAAATAAAATATTTCCTTGCCCACAAAGCGATAACCAATCATTGGTAGCCAAGCAGGATCGTAAAATGATTGATTTGACCTAAGAATTTTGCTTGTGAAAGGGCAAATTGAATAAATATAGCCTGTTTCTACTAGACTTTGCTGAAAATAGTTGGCATTGTTTAGAAACTCCTGTGCTACATAATTATGTTTTTTTCTTAACTTAGTAAACTTTTCAGCCAAATGAGTTGAATGATTTGGATCAAAGGCATTAATATATATTTCTTCTAAACTGCGGTTGTCTTGTGTAATTAATTCTAAATTAACTAGGGATAGACCAACCTCTTTTATCAAAGCCTTATCTTTTTCTTTTAAATCACGCAGATTAATAATAGTATATTGGCTATACTGGCTGAAGTAAGCATAGGTTGCTATGGGTTGAAGTTCTAATGAATCATCAAGATAAACTTGATTTATCGGAGCTAATTCATTTAAACCTCGCCAAATTTTTTCATAAACGTTAGCTTCAATAAAAGGCTGCTGGGGGGCTTTTGAGAAATAGAAAACCGCTTCAGTTATTTTTCCACTTTCTGCCAATAAAAGGCTTAAATTATAGTAAAGCTGCCTAGCTTCTTTTAGTTTGCCTTGTAGAGTAAGAATTTCTGCTAAACGAGAAAAAGAATTTGTATGAATTGGGTTAAGTTCAATAGTCTTATTATAGTAAGGAAGAGCTGCTTCCAAAGCTACTGCCACTCCTGACTTTCTAATGATTTCTTTGAAGTCGGGTAATGTACGCCAGTATTTAATCCCTAATTCTCTACTACTATCTGGTTGTCGAAGCCAATTCATGCAAGCTTGTTTTTCCCATTCGGATACTGAGTATCTTTTATAGACTTTAAAAAGTTCTATTGTATAGGTTTCATCATCAAGATGGCTGGTTGATTGTAAAAATTGTTCGTCATTGATAAACCATAATTCTGGTAGTTCTGGATCGTTGAATTGGTATTCTTTTTTATGAACAAAATGCTCTATATTATACTCAGCTAAGAAAGATTCTGGGTTTTCCATTACCCGCTGATAGATAGCTTCCCCTAGCTGATAGTGAGATTCATCAGCTTCTGGATTAATTTCGATAAGTCTACGATAACAATTAATCGCCTCATCCCACTTACTCAATTTCCCTAGAAGTTCCCCTAACTGCTGGTAATATTGCTCATGGGGTGATATTTCTAGTAGGCGGCGATAGATTGCGATTGCGTCCTCGATCTGTTCGTGTCTCACTAAAGCCTGGGCTAACTTTAACAAAACTTCTTGGTTATCCGGTTCTAACTCTAACAGTTTGTAGTATTCGGAAATGTTATCGGGGTTTCCCTCGATCGCCTGTATATAACGTTTGATCGCTTCTTCTCGGTTTTCGGTAGGCTCTAAAGTCGGGGCTTTCTGCTCTTCCTGCTCGCTGAGTTCAATCGCTTGACGGTAGGCTGCGATCGCCTCTTCCAGTTGTCCCAATTTGGCCAGACACTCTCCTAAGCCGTAGTAAGCTGTCTGATTATGGGGATTATGTTCGATCAAACGACGATAAGCCGCGATCGCTTCCTCTAGTTTTCCCTGTTGTACCAAAGTATTTCCCAATTGCAACCAGAGTTCCCAGTTATCGGATTGAAGCTGCAAAAGATTTTGATAAGCTTCTACGTTGTCTGGATTGAGTTCTATCATCTGGCGATAGGAGGCGATCGCTTCTACTACATCGGAATGAGTTCGCTGTTGCAGTGCCTTTGCCAAGGCATAATGAATCCACTCAGCATCAGGGTTCAGTTCACTGGCACGACGGTAAGCCGCGATCGCCTCATCCAGTTGACCCAATTTTGCTAAACTATTACCTAGCCCCACGTAACTCCCAAAATGTTCGGGATTGAGTTCAATTGCCTTGCGGAAGGCTGCGATCGACTCTTCCCACTCTTGCTGTTGAGCTAGGGCATCCCCTAAGTGGTGGTAACTCCAAGCAAAATCTGGTTTGAGTTCGATTGCATGGCGGAAGGCTATGCTGGCTTCATCGCATCGACCTAGTTTTGATAAGGCTTCCCCTAAATGGTGGTGATACCAAGAAATGTCAGGATTTAACTCAATGGCACGGCAATAGGCCGCGATCGCGTCTTCTAGCTTGCCTTCCTCTTGCAGTTGCTTCCCCTTATCGAATTCGCTCATAGCCGTCTCATCCTTACATCTGCGATTACTTTTTCTTTACAATTATCAAGTTATCAGTTTAAACTGAATGGCGGGACGCTTTGCTTTGCAGCGCTGGCTTGTCTATATTACTTGCTTTTGCCACAGTATTACCACTGAGATCGGACTGAATAGTGTGGAGGTAGAAGTCTATTGTTAAAGCGTTGTGGATTTCGATTTAGAAACTTTAACAACTTTGAAATTATAGATTTGATTAGCTGGCATTATCGTAATAATTTAGGATAATAAACATGAAAGAGCCGATGAATCTTTATTTTATTCGGCTGATGGTTAAAACGCTTGCAGCCTAAAAGATGTCTAATGGGTTCTATAGATTTATGGTTGCGCCTCCTGTGAAGACTATGGTAGTGGGTACAATCAAGAGTTTAACACTAATATGTCAGAATAGACTTCTTGACCCTTGCAGGTAAGTTATCAAATTTTACAATCTAATTGCGGAAAAGTCAGAAAAATGTTAACGAACAACACAGAAAAACATCTCGATTTTGAAACCTGTAGAGAGGTTCTTGCCGCTCTCCGAGAGCAAGGACGCAAAATAGTCCTCTGTCATGGAGTCTTCGATCTCCTTCATCCTGGTCACTTTGCCCACTTGCAGGAAGCCAAGGCACTCGGAGATTTGCTCGTAGTGTCTATCACAGCAGCGCCTTATGTCAACAGAGGGCCTGGAAGACCGGTATTTTCGGATGATTTACGACTTTATTCCATAGCCTCTCTAGGTTGTGTAGATTACGTCTTGCTGGCTCCCGTATCCACTGCCCTAGAGGTAATCGACCGAGTGCAGCCTGATTTTTATTGCAAAGGACATGAGTATACCGATCACAGCCAAGATGTTACCCAAAACATAGACCGAGAAGCAGAAAGGGTTATGGCTTACGGCGGCAAGATTCGCTATACAGGAGAAATTGTTTTCAGCTCAACCCGGCTGATTAACAATTATCTAGACGTGATGCCACCCCAGATAAAGAGCTATGCCAGCCAGTTAAGCCAGCGATACCCATTAGAGGAAATCCAGAAAGGCGTTGAGGCGATGCAGAAGCTAAAGGTCTTGGTACTCGGTGATGTAATTATAGATGAATTTATCCATTGTACAGTTCAGGGATTGACTTCTAAAGGAACGGTTATTTCAACCCGCTTTTTGAAACATGAGCAGCATTTAGGAGGTTCTCTGGCAATTGCCCGTCACATTGCTAGTTTTGCCGACTCTGTAACTGTTGCCGGCGTGGCTGGAAATGAGCCAGAGATTCACAGTTTGATTTTAAATAACATCAACGGTGGCATCCGACTGGACTTGCAGTATGAAAACAGCTACCCGACAGTGATTAAGCGACGCTACATTGCGCGGCAAGGCATGAGAGAGCAATACACAAAACTATTTTCGATCAACTATCTTGAAGAACAAGGGCCAGCACCTATCCAGCGCGAAAAACTGCTTGACCGCATGGAGAAAACGATTCGGGATTATGACTTGGTAGTAGTTGCAGACTACGGACACGGATTGTTAGATGCCGCACTGATGGAACTCGTTCAAAACAAAGCTGCGTTTTTAGCGCTCAACTGTCAAACAAACAGCGCCAATCACGGTTATAACTTAATCACCAAATACCAGCGAGCTGATACATTTTGCTTGGATGAGCAGGAAATCCGCCTCGCATTTTCCAGTCGCTACGGAGACCATTCCCATCTCCTCAAACGTTTGTATGAGCATTTAGGGGCTCAGCAAGGTTGGCTAACGTTGGGTTCGTCTGGTTCTTTGGGAATAAATGTTAAGGGTGAAGAAGAGTTGACACCGGCTCTAACGTTGGATGTGAAAGATACCATTGGTGCAGGCGATGCCTTTTTTGCTCTTGCCAGTCTTAGTGCCAAGTTGGAGTTGCCTGTGGCTGTCGGGTCATTGCTTGGGAATTTAGCGGGTGCAATGGCTGCTAATACTCTTGGTAATGCTGAACCGATGGACAAAGCCAGACTGTTGAAATTTGCCACGACGGTCTTAAAGTTTTAATTGCTGGTAAAAATATGAAACCCCAAGCAATTCTGTGCGATCGCGACGGTACTCTAATTGAAGATTGCCATTTCCTCAGTCGCCCAGAACAAATTCAGTGGATTCCAGGGGTTCTGGAAACCTTGAAACATTTGAAGCAAAAAGCTGTCAAAGTCTTGGTTGCGAGTAACCAATCAGGAGTAGCCAGAGGATATTTTGATACCGCAGCGGTAGAAGCTGTCCATGCTCAACTGCGGCGGGATACAGAGGATGTCTTGGGTGCGATGCCTTCAGCCGGCTCTGCGATCGCAGATTTTTACTACTGCCCTCATCACCCAAAAGGTGAAGTTGTCGGGTATAGTTACGCTTGTGACTGTCGCAAACCGCAGCCAGGAATGTTTCTCCAAGCAATTCAAGACCACAACTTAAATCCTGCCCAATGTTGGGCAATAGGAGATAGATTGCGGGATTTAGAACCTGGATTGCAACTTGGCATGAAAGCTTTTCTGGTACAAACTGGCAGCGGACTAGAGGCACAAAGAGAGCTATCTAAACGTCCTTACGCCGAGCTAGTTACTGTCATTTCCTCTTTGTCGGAGATTCTATCTTTAGTACAAAATGACAGCAACTACAATCCTGTATCAAAGTAAAAGGTAATACCAAATCCCGGTTTACTACCCTCTTTATTTTTAGTCCGCGCAGGCGGACTTCGTTTGTGTAGTAGCGGTTTCAACCGCCGATTTTAATCGGGTTTTTAATGCAGATTTGGTATAAAAACCCTGCGAAAATAACCACATCCAAATCAGAAATTGACCAAAAAATTGAGGAAAAAATGAGCGCAAATGCCATTCAACAAGTTCTAGTTACAGGTGGAGCAGGTTATGTAGGAG
Organism: Kamptonema sp. PCC 6506; assembly: GCF_000180455.1. NCBI lineage: Bacteria > Bacillati > Cyanobacteriota > Cyanophyceae > Oscillatoriales > Microcoleaceae > Kamptonema > Kamptonema sp. PCC 6506. Next base: position 13,506 of record NZ_CACA01000131.1, on the reverse strand, counting down.
CCGTCCTAATTCCTAAGCTGCTGCAAGCGGGATACCGAGTTAAGGTAATCGACTTATACCTCTATGGACCAGATGTTCTAGCAGTAGTCAAAGATCATCCTGGTTTAGAACAAATTAAAGGAGACATCCGCGATCGCGCTCTCTTAGAAAAAATTATGCCCGGTTGCGATGCCGTTATCCATCTAGCTTGCATCTCCAACGATCCTAGTTTTGAACTAGATCCAGACCTCGGCAAATCGATTAACTATGATGCCTTTTTAAACCTAGTAGATGTTGCCAAAGACAGCGGTGTAAAACGGTTTATTTATGCCTCATCTTCCAGCGTTTATGGCATTAAAGAAACCGAAAATGTTACCGAAGAATTGCCTCTGCAACCCTTAACAGACTACTCCAAATATAAAGCCCTCTGCGAAGAAGTGCTATTAGCCAAGCGCGAACCAGGGTTTGTCACATTAGTGCTGCGTCCTGCTACTGTCTGCGGTTACTCGCCTCGCTTGCGACTCGATTTAACAGTCAATATTCTGACAAACCTGGCGATCAATAATAACAAAATTACCGTCTTTGGCGGCGATCAAAAACGCCCCAATATTCACATAGAAGACATGACAGACCTCTACATCAAGTCTCTCCAGTGGCCTGACGAAGCAATTGACGGCAAAATTTTCAACGCTGGCTACGAAAATCATACTGTCAGCGAAATTGCCCAGATGGTACGGCGCGTTGTTGGCGAACAAGTAGAAATTGTCACCACACCCACAGACGACCACCGCTCCTATCACATATCATCGGATAAAATTAAGCGAGAATTGGGATTTGTCCCCCAGCACACCATCGAAGAAGCGGCACAAGATTTAGTCAAGGCATTTAAAGCTAATTTAGTGCCGGAACCGATGAAAGATATCCGCTACTACAACATTAAAACCATGCAAGCACTGAACTTGAAATAACTGGCAAAATGATTGACAGTAATCGCATTATCGGTGTAGATTTTGACAATACCATCGTCACCTATGACGATCTTATGTACAAAATTGCTGTTGAAAAAGGTTGGATTTCTTCCGAAGTTAGCAAAAGTAAAAAGCAAATTCGCGACACCATTCGCCAGTTGCCAGACGGGGAAATAGAATGGCAAAAATTACAAGCTATTGCTTACGGTTCGCAAATGGATGAAGCTAGGTTAATAGACGGTGTAAAGGAATTTTTCAACTTGTGCAAACAACACAAAATCCAGACTTACATTGTCAGCCACAAAACCGAGTATGCTAATTACGATGAGACCCAAACTAATCTACGGACAGCCGCAATAAAATGGATGGGAAAAAATAACTTTTTTTCGTCTATAGGTTTAGGATTATCTCAAGAGCAGGTTTTTTTTGCATCAACGAGAATCGGGAAAATTGACAAAATTAAGAAGTTAAAATGTACTGACTTCATTGATGACTTAGAAGAAACATTTATTGAGGAATCTTTCCCAGAAAGCGTGAATAAGATTCTCTACGCACCCCACCAGCAGCATTCAGGCAAACTGCAACTAAAAATCGTCAGTAGATGGCAGCAAATTAATGAATATTTCTTCTCAAGAAGCTGACAAGGACAGTTCAGAAATTAAATCAGTTTGCTCTCGGTTACTAGGAAGTGAGGTAAATCACATTCAAAGAATAGGTGGAGGGCGAAATAGTAAAGTTTATAAGCTGACTTGTGCAAACGATAGCCAATACGCTGCTAAACTGTATTTTCGTCATAATTCTGACAAAAGAAACCGCCTAGTTACTGAATTTTCGAGCTTGCAGTTCCTTTGGGAAAATGGCGTAAGTCAAATTCCTCAGCCGCTTGTAGCTGATAAAGACTTTGGATGCGCTCTGTATGAATATATCGAGGGCAGCAATATCTTACCTCAAGAGGCAACAAGCAATGAAATCAGTAAAGCTGTTGACTTTTTAGTTAAATTGGCGGAACTTAAAGTCAGAAAAAACAGTCACTTCCTGCCACTGGCATCAGAGGCATTTTTTTCAGTTCAAGCTATCGTTCAAAACATTGAACAACGCTTAAGCAGATTATCCGCACTTCCTAATAGTGAAGCTCCCTATAAAGCTTTGGCCGAGTTTTTGACAGGCGAGTTCCAGCCAGCATTTCACCAGATTGTAAATTGGTGTCAGACAAATCTCAATCAGTCGGAAATGTCCTACACCGCCGAAATAGAAGAGCGAGAAAAAACCCTAAGTCCTTCTGATTTTGGATTTCACAATGCTTTGAGGCGGGCAAATGGTGAAATAATATTTGTGGATTTTGAGTATTTTGGCTGGGATGACCCGGCTAAGACAATCTCTGATTTCCTCCTACATCCAGGGATGGATTTAGCGGATGGTGTGAGACAGCAGTTTTTCGGCGAAATGCTTCGGGGTTTTCGAGACTACAGGCATCTTGCCAAGCGAGTCGAGATTGTCTATCCCCTATTCGGACTAAAGTGGTGTCTGATACTGTTAAATGAGTTTGTGCCTCAAGACTTGCTTCGCCGGGGGTTTGCTCAAGGGAGCGACCTAGATCGGAGTCCGTTGCAGATTGAACAGTTGGCAAAAGCCAAGCGAATGTTACAAAAAATCCTGGCAAATTACGAGCAGTTCCCTTATGGTCGCTGAAACCCTGAAAACTAAATCCCTTGGACTGGACAACCGTTCCAGGGAGATCCGCAGAACAATTGTCAAGATTTTGGAAGCGAGTCGCCGGGGCCATGTGGGCTCTAGTTTTTCGTTGATTGAGATATTGCGGGTTCTTTACGACGACGTGCTGCGCTACGACTCCCAGAATCCAAAGTGGTCAGAGCGCGATCGCTGTATTCTCAGTAAAGGACATGGCTGCCTTGCTCTCTATGCCATGCTTGCCGACAAAGGCTTTTTTCCCGAATCAGAGTTGTGGAAATTTTGCCAAAGCGACGGCATTTTGGGAGGACACCCAGAGGCACGTAAAGTCCCCGGCGTTGAAGCTTCAACAGGGAGTCTGGGTCACGGTTTATCGATAGGAATTGGATTTGCTCTCAATGCCCGATACGAGAAAGCCAATTATCGCACATTTGTGATTTTGGGGGATGGGGAGTCCAACGAAGGCTCAATCTGGGAAGCGGCTATGTGTGCAGGCAAGCACAAACTCAGCAATCTCACCGTCCTGGTAGACTACAACAAGCATCAGTCCTACGGCACAACCTATGAAGTTCAGGATTTAGAACCCTTAGCTGATAAGTGGAGAGCCTTTGGTTTTGCAGCCACAGAAGTAGATGGTCACAGCGTGGAAGAATTGCGATCTGTACTGTTGAATTTGCCGCTGCAACCCGATCGACCAACAGCGATTATCTGCCATACTATCAAAGGCAAAGGCATTCCTTTTGCTGAAAATAATTTGAAATGGCATCACAAAAATAAAGTATCAGATCAAGAAATTCAATCGATGCTGGCAGCTTTGGAGGATAACTAATGCGTCAACTTTGCCTGGATATGGTGTATGAATTCGCCAAAAAAGATCGTCGGATTTTCTTCATTGGTTCGGATCTTGGCGTTGGCACCCTCCAAAAATTCAAAGAGGAAATGCCAGAGCGATTTTTGATGGAAGGGGTGAATGAAGCTAATATTATCGGCATGGCCGCTGGTTTGGGCCTAGAAGGTAAAATCGTTTACGTGAATACGATCGCGACCTTTCTCTCCCGCCGCTGTTTTGAGCAGATTGTCTTAGATGTCTGTCTGCACAATGTCAATGTCCGCCTGATTGCCAATGGTGGCGGTTTAGTGTATGCGCCATTGGGGCCAACTCACTTAGCAATCGATGACATCGGCATTTTGCGAACAATTCCTAACATGACAATTGTGGCCCCGGCTGATGAGTCTGAAATGGCAAGACTAATGCCATTAACTGTCGATTATCCCGGCCCAATTTACATCCGTTTGGGGAAGGGAAATGAGCCAATTTTAACCCCAGATAACGTACCCTTCCAAATTGGCAAAGCTATTGCCATGCGGGAGGGAAATGACGCGCTGATTATTACCACTGGTGTCACGCTCAAGCCGGCATTGGATGCAGCAGAAATTCTCAACAAACAAGGGTTAAAAGCGGCGGTACTTCACGTTCATACGATTAAGCCTCTGGACACGGATACCATTATGGAGTACGCTGCGGTTGTACCTGTGATTGTTACTGTGGAAGAACACACTTTAATGGGTGGACTGGGCAGCGCTGTGGCTGAATTAGTCGCTGAAGCCAACTTTAATCCTGCTAAGCGATTTAAGCGCATTGGCATTCCCGATGTGTTCCCGGAACAATACGGATCGCAAGAAAGTCTGATGGCCCTGTATGACATCACCGCTGAGAATGTGGCTGGTGTCATTGCGGGTTTATCCCAACAGCGGCGCGAACCGGTGCAAATGGTTGGTGCATAAATATCTGTTAGCTTTTGGCAGCCTGTGACCTTAACGCTAATATTAACTAACTGTATGGCGGGAGAAAGATAGTGTGAGCTACGTCGATTTCATTACGAAAGTACATACCAGTACCAAGCGCGATTATGTCGCTCGTGTTGTCCAACACGATAAGGCAGATTGTGCCACAATTGCTAAGCAGTATGGTCAAGATTACTGGGATGGCGATCGCCAATACGGTTATGGTGGTTATCGCTACGATGGTCGTTGGCTGCCAATTGCTAAGGAGATAGTTAAGCATTACGATCTTAAACCAGGAGATAAAATTCTTGATGTTGGCTGCGGTAAGGCATATTTGCTTTATGAGTTTAGTCAAGCCATCCCTGGAGTAGAAGTTGCAGGGATAGACATCTCGCAGTATGGTATTGACAATGCTAAAGAGGAGGTAAAGCCTTTTTTACAAGTCGGAAATGCTACGAAGCTGCCATTTGAAGACAATACTTTTGACTTTGTAGTTTCGATTTTAACTCTGCACAATTTATACAATTACGAATTGTACGCGGCTTTGCAAGAAATTGAGCGAGTTGGCAATGATAAAAAATACATTGTTGTTGAGTCCTACAGAAATGAGCGGGAGCGAGTGAATCTGCTATATTGGCAGCTAACTTGCGAGTCTTTTTATACTCCTAATGAGTGGGAGTGGTGTTTTAAGCAAAGTGGCTATAGGGGGGATTATGGCTGTATTTTCTTCGAGTGAGTGCCTTAAAGTTGACAGTCCCAGTAGGGAAAACCCATTTTTGACTTCTGAAGAAAATGAGGCTAGCGCTCAGTTTTTAAGAGACGGTTATATTGTATTTCCCTTAGAAAATGATTCTCTCTTAAATGCAGTCAAGAAAAATCTCTATCAGGCAGGAATTGAGTTAATTGGCAATCAAAGTAAATATTCAGAAGCAGATTTTTTTGATCGCATTCATAAAATCATTTCAGTCAGCGAACTAAACGATTTTCGAGTGAAGCTAATCGCTCTGATGGCACAGGATAAAAGCTTGAGACCAAACATTTATTCTTTGGGCAAGAAGTATATTCATTGGCTAGTTGGTAACGAATTGGCAATGCAGAGAAACTGCAATTTAAGCATCCAGTTTCCAGGGGATGACAGTTCCCTTTTGCCACTGCATTCTGATGTCTGGTCGGGAAATTCGCCCTATGAAATTGTGTTTTGGCTGCCCTTGGTGAATTGTTACCAAACCAAGTCAATGTTTATCTTGCCCAGAGCAGAATCAGAGGAGGTATTTAGAAACTTCAAACAATATTCTCATCTTACTGCCGAAGATCTTTTTAATAAAATTACAGATAAATTGGTTTGGTTAGAGGTTAATTGTGGACAAGGAGTGATATTTTCTCATTCCCTACTTCATGGGAACCGAGTTAATGAAGAGTCAGAAACGAGATGGACTTTTAATGTTCGGTTTAAGAGTTTGCTTTCTCCTTATGGGACGAAGGAATTAGGCGAATCATTTTTGCCAATTACGATGCGTCCAGTTACAAAAATAGGGTACAATTATATCAAACCGGAGTGCTGATGAAAGTTCAAAAGGGATGGAGAGGATATATTTTTAGTCGGGAGATCGGTGGTGATTTTATTCCGCAGCGAGTACAAAATATTGTGATTCGTAACTACGCTCAGACTAAAGGTATGCTATTTTTGCTCAGTGCAACTGAATATTATATGGATAATTGCTACATGATGTTAAATGCCTTACTTGAAGATTTGGACTCAATTGCAGGGATTATTTTTTACTCTATTAAATTATTGCCACCAGATGCGATTCATAGAAAAAAAATATATACTGAATTGTTAAGCAAGGGGTGTGGGCTACAATTTGCTCTAGAGGAACTTGCTATTTTTCAAGAAAATGATATAGAGTTGATTGAAGATATAATAGCTTGCAAGCTCCTGGCGCGGGATGTCACAAATACTTTGTCTGGGACGATTGCTGGTTAATAATCTGGTGAACAGAAAAATAATTGAGGTTTGATGGCTATGGGATAGAATAAATTAGGCTTGACAAGATTATAAATAATTGAAGGGTTATTAATTTTATTAGAGGTGAGAGGTGAGCGACTTGACACAGAAAACTCGAGAAATGCAGTATCAAAATTGTGTTGAATTGCGCGACAGTAAAGGACTCACACACTTGGGTCTAATGAGCAACCAAGTATGGCATGACGATCCTAAACGCTTGCTATTTGTCTTATCGAGATACAAGTTTGTGGCTAAGATGTTTGGAGGTATGAACAGTGTGCTTGAAATCGGCTGCGCGGATGCGTTTGCAACTAGAGTTGTCCGGCAAGAAGTCAAACATCTAACGGCAGTTGATTTTGACCCGGTGTTTGTTAAGGATGCGATCGATCGCATGGACGAAAAGTGGCAGTTTGATTGTGTAGTTCACAATATTCTGGAAAAACCTGTAGAAGGACTGTTTGATGGTGCTTATGCTTTAGATGTGCTAGAACATATCCGCCAGGAAGACGAGCAGCATTTTATGTCCAATATCGTTCAATCTCTGACTGAACAAGGAGTATTAATAATCGGGATGCCATCAATTCAGTCCCAGGCTTATGCCTCGGCTGCGAGTAAGGAAGGACACGTCAATTGCAAAGACCAGAAAGAGTTAAAAGAGTTAATGTCGCGTTTTTTCCATAACGTATTTATTTTCTCGATGAATGATGAGGTCGTGCATACAGGATTTTACTCAATGGCGCACTATCTTTTTGCATTGTGCTGTATGAAAAAGGACTCTACTACCTAATTAGCTGAGGATGAAACAAACAGATGTATCACTTATAGTAGGAGCTGACAGCTCAATGGGTCGAGCATTGGCCGCTCGACTAATAAGTGCTGGAAAGCCAGTCATTGAAACCACCCGGCGGCACGATACTCTCTCTGAAACAAGAATCTTTATCGACTTAACAAAAGAGATTGCCAACTGGCATCCTCCTGCTAAAATAGATGTAGCTTATCTGTGCGCTGCCGTAACTTCCCTCGAACAATGTCGCCAAGATCCGGTGCACAGTGCTGAAGTGAACGTCCGCAACACACTATCCTTAGCAAAGGATCTAATTGCTAGAGGTACATTTGTCGTATTTTTGTCAACCAATCAAGTCTACGATGGGTCGATTCCCTTGCGTAAAGCTGATGATAAAGTCTGTCCACAAACAGAATACGGCAGGCAGAAAGCTGAAGCTGAGAAACAGTTACTGGCTCTCGGTAACTTAGTTTCTATAGTGCGATTTACGAAAGTTCTTAGCTCTAGGGTGCCTTTGTTTCAAGGATGGATTCAGGCATTACGGAACAATCAGGAAATTCATCCCTTCTTAGATATGGTAATGGCTCCAGTCCCCCTATATTTTGCTGCCGATGTCTTGTCTCGGCTGGGCGAATTACGCTTGCCAGGAATTGTTCAAGTTTCTGGGGAGAAAGATATAAGTTACGACGAGGTGGCTTATTATCTTGCACGGCAAATTGACGCTAATCTAGACCTAGTGAAACCGCGCAACTCAAAGGAGGTTAATTTACAACCTGAATTTGTCCCTTTGCATACGACACTGGATACAACGCAACTGCGCATCCAACTTCGATTGGAGCCACCGAAGGTCTGGTCGGGAATAGACTTAATACTAAGGAATAATATTGATCGGTGAAGCAATTCTTTCAATCAAGTTATTTTTTTGAGAAGTGAGACAATCTAGAGTAAAGTTATATAATCAGCGATTAGTGAAAAAAACTTAGATGATTTATTTCCAATTTTAAATCGGCAAAACTTAACAGCAAAACAAATAGAAAAAATGACAAACGATATTGAAGAGTCAGCAACAAAAGAACAAGTACAATGGACTGAAACAAAGGCACTGCTGGGAAATGACAGGCTGTTACTTGGCCCTTACTTTACCTATCAGTTCCGTAATAGTCCCCGCCGAATTCTCCATGCCTTGAGCTATCATAAGTTTGCTGCTAAAATGATTGGTACAGGAAAGCAAATTCTTGAGGTAGGATGCAGTGAAGGGTTAGGAACGCTAATCCTATCTGAATTTGCAAATGAGTGTCTGGGGATTGATATTGATGCCGATGCGATCGCAGTTGCTAAGGAAACGATCGCTAGTGCCAAGCTACAGTTTCGCCACGCCGATATCATAGGCGGTTCCTTTGGAAAATATGATGCTGTTGCCAGCTTTGATGTCATAGAACATATTTTTCCCGAAAATGAAGAGAGTTTCTTAAGTGCGGTCACTGGTAATTTGATTGATGGGGGAATGTTTGTTGTCGGGACTCCTAACATTACTTCTGACCACTATGCTTCGCCAGTAACGAGGGCCGGTCACATCAATCTTTACTCGGCTGACCGCTTGCGGGAATCCTTGGCTCATCATTTTCAAACAGTATTAATGTTTTCTGCTAATGACGAGATAGTTCATACTGGATTTGCCCCGATGGCTCACTATTTAATTGGCATAGGTATATCGCCCAATCGATCTCTATTGATCGAGCATTAATCTAACAAAACGACGATTGCTCACTTAGTCTATTTTACCTACAACAGTGTCAAGCAAATCACTTCTTGAATATTACCAACAAAATTCCTTCAACCCAGTCCCAATTTCTCTTGAAGATAGGGTAGCTTGGGAATTGCACTTTGCTAAGCGTCATAACTTATACGAACGCCATTTAGGTATACCCTTTTCTTTGCTACAAAATAGTTCAATTCTTGAGTTTGGTTGTAATTCAGGAGAAAACGCCTTGGTTCTAGCTTGTGTAGGTGCAAACCTCACCCTGGTAGAACCAAATCACCAAGTTTTACCCCAACTCAAAGCGTTATTCCAAAAGTTTGGCGTGACGGAACACATCGCTGCTTTAGTAACAGAAGGAATCGACATATTTGAATCGGATATAACTTATGACATAGTTCTGGCTGAGGGATTTTTATTCACATTACCGAATCGCGATGAAATGGTTCAAAAAATTGGTCAACTGCTCAAACCAGGAGGCTTAGCTGTCATCTCATTCAATGACAGATACGGCTGCTTGCTAGAAATGACAAGACGAATGGTTGTATGGAGAGCATACCAACTCCAAGGAATTGATAACGTTCACAGTCAAGTTGCGCTCAATATTGCTGAAAAGTTATATGCAGAAGATTTCTCAAAATTGAAGGCTTCTCGGTCTTTCGAGGCATGGTGGAAAGATACGTTAATTAACCCGTTTTTGGCCTCAAAATACCATTGGAGCTACCCTGAATTGATCCCGCTACTAGAACAGATTGGCTGTGAATTTTATTCTTCTTCTCCAAAGTGGACAGGAATAGATAGGTTTACCTGGTACAAAAATGTTTCAGATAGTTCAGAACGCCACCAACAATTAACAGAAAACTTGAGGATGTACTTGCCATTTTTTTTAACAGGATTACCTCCATCAGCCGGAGAAAAGAGTTCAGCAAGCCCCGCAGTCATTGACTCACTGACTAACTTAATAGAACAACTTTCCGATTATACGGTAAATTGGGGAACTCCTATAGAAGCGATAATTTATCCACCCCTACTAGATGAGTATCTCAGCCAAATTCAAGATTCAAGATTGCAGCAATTCAATAGAGAAATGAAGAATATATATGAGGCAGTAAAATACAACCAACTCGAGCAACTCATATCGGTATACCAGGCATCAAAGTGCGTGAGGAGTATGTGGGGCGCACCGTATCACTACATTTGCTTTAGCAAGATGGCTTATTCCTGATATATGGTAGCGTGAAACTCACAGTTTAAAGATTTTAATCGTACAGGTGAGTCTTACCTTTATTGTCTGAGGATTGGCAGTACAATTGTATGTATTATTCGTTAATTTCTGGAGGAACTGCTTGACTACCCCCAAACACTGTCTAGTCACCGGTGCCGCCGGCTTCATCGGCAGCCACCTGTGCGATCGCCTCCTTGCTCTCGGTCACGCTGTAACTGGTTTAGACAGCCTAATTACTGGTCGCCTTGTCAACTTAGAAAGGGCTAAAACCTATAAAACCTATAATACTTTTAATTTCCTAGAACAAGACGCAGCCGCCATTACGCCATCTACTTTAGAAGGCATTGACTGGGTATTTCACCTCGCAGGATTAGCGGATCTAGTCCCTTCTATCCAGAACCCCGGCAAGTATTACCACGCCAACGTCCATAGTACCTATGCCCTTCTAGATGCCTGCCGTCACGCCCCCATCCAACGGTTCATTTACACGGCATCCTCCACCTGCTACGGTATTCCCCACCAATATCCTACCCCAGAAAGCTATCCTTGCTCTCCCGAACACCCCTACGCTCTCACTAAGTATTTAGGAGAGCAATTGGTACTGCACTGGGCAAAAGTCTATAAACTCCCTGCCCTATCCCTGCGGCTGTTTAATGTCTACGGCCCCCGTTCCCGCACTACAGGGGCTTACGGAGCAGTATTTGGTGTCTTCTTAGCCCAAAAATTAGCCGGAAAACCATTCACCGTGGTAGGAGACGGCAGCCAAACAAGAGACTTTACTTTTGTTAGCGATGTTGTCGAAGCATTTATCAAAGCTGCTGAATCAGATATGATGGGTGAAATTATTAACATTTGTTCTGGTCAACCTCAAAGCGTCCTCACTCTAGTAAAACTTTTGGAAGGTCCTATCACCCACATTCCCAAACGCCCGGGAGAACCTGACTGTACGTGGGGAGACATCGCAAAGGCAAAAACCCTACTGGGATGGCAGCCGCAGGTTTCATTTCCAGAAGGGGTATCGCAGATGTTGGCAAATATTAATATGTGGCGAGAAGCCCCTGTTTGGACACCTGATGCGATTCAGGAAGCGACAAAAGAATGGTTTGAGCATCTGGGGGAAAATTAAATCTATGGAGCCAACGCCCCCTCAAGCAGTCAAGGTATTTATTTATCAAGGATCTCGCCTGCTGCTCCAACTGCGAGATAACAAACCTGATATCTTTTTCCCTAACCACTGGGGACTATTTGGCGGGTTGATAGATGCTGGAGAAACTCCCGTCCAGGCCGTGAAGCGAGAAATAGAGGAAGAATTAGGCTGGACACCGCCGGAGTTCAAGTTTTTGCTCAGATGGGACGAATCAGACGACCCTTGCATCAATCACATTTTTGTTGCACCCTTGACAGTTGACCTCAATCAGTTAAAACTAACTGAAGGTCAAGCACTAGGATTGTTTACACTTGAGGAATTGACTCAGTTGCTCCTAGTTCCAAAAATACTAAGAGTTTTACCACAAGTCCTCGAAGCGATCGCTTCCGAGGAACTAACTACTTCTTGGCAAAGTCTAACGAAGTCATCAGCCAGTCTTACCTCTAAATTCCCGAATCTATAATCTATGCAATCATTAAGCTCGCAACTGCTATTTGCCTCTGATTATTTCCGCCAGCTAGCTGCACTCAGCGAAAACTTTGAGGCGAGCGATCGCCAATCCCAACTAATATCCTTTGGTGAAGGTATTGATCGGGCTGCTGCTTTAGTCTATCGGCAAACCCAGCAACAAAAAAAGGTCATTTTTATTGGCAACGGCGGTAGTGCAGCAATAGCCAGTCACCAAGCAATTGACTACTGGCGTAATGGAGGATTTCCCGCGATTGCCTTCAACGACGGAGCTCTGCTAACTTGCATCGGCAACGATTTCGGCTACGAACAGGTGTTTAGCAAGCCAATTGCTACGTTCGCCCAACCAGGAGATGTCCTCTTTGCCATTAGTAGTTCCGGTCAATCTGCCAATATATTGGCCGGTGCGCGTCAGGGTAGTCAAATTGGATGTCATGTGATTACCCTCTCAGCCTTTAAAACAGATAATCCCCTGCGTCTATTAGGTGACATTAATTTTTACGTCCCAACGATGGCTTATGGTTTTGCTGAAATTACTCATTTGTGTATTTGTCACTGCATCTTGGATGGCTTAATGAAAGGTGTTTTACCCGAATCTCAAATGGTAGATCCAGCTTTGTCTCTCAGCGAAAATATTGTGTAGTATCCCCCACGAACTCTAGTTAACAAGTTATTTAAGTAAGGAAAAGTCTGTCTATGAAATGCAAGATTTGTGAATCGGAATCTTTCTATTTTGCAAATGCTAATATTCTTAACAAATATGATGCAGCCTATTTTAAATGTACTAATTGTGGGTTTGTTCAAACTGAGGAACCTTATTGGCTGGAAGAAGCCTATTCTCAACCTATTGCCGAGACTGATTCCGGTCTAGTCTTTAGAAATTATATGCTTGCCAGAATAGCAACTAATATAATTACGAAGATTTTTAATTCTAATGCTAATTTTTTGGACTATGCCGCTGGCTATGGCTTGTTTGTGCGATTGATGAGGGATATCCGCTTTAATTTTTATTGGTACGACAAGTATTGCGATAATATATTCGCCAAGGGGTGGGAAGCAAATTTACAAGATGATCGGCAATATGAATTGATAACTGCTTTTGAGGTTTTTGAGCATTTTGTCAATCCTATTGATGAAATTAATAAGTTATTAAACTATTCAAGAAATATTTTATTTAGCACAGAATTACTGCCCGAAAATCAACCCAAGCCACAAGAGTGGTGGTACTATGCTCCTCACGAGGGTCAGCACATCTCTTTATACACTCCTAAATCTTTATCTATTATTGCAGAGAGGCTAGGCTTAAACCTATACTCAAACGGCTCGTCTATTCATCTACTCACAGAAAAGAATATCCCCCAAGATTTATTTGAAAGGTTATCTCACTATGATTCACTTGCCTTAAAAGGTTTTTTATTATCTTCAAGAGATTACCTACAAACTTTTGAAAAAATTGACTCAGAACAGTACAAGGAGCAATGGTATCAGACTCAGAAAGAGTTGGCACAATCTCAATCACAACTGTACACATCTGAGGCAAAACTGCAACAATCCCAAACCCAATTGCATCAAACTCAGGCAGATTTTGCACAAGCTCAATCGCAACTGCATCAAACTGAGACAGAGTTAGAAAAATTTCAGTTACAACTGCATACCTCCCAAGAAGAATTAGAGCAGTCGCAGTCGCAACTTCATCAAAA
>NZ_CACA01000132.1:0-2359 GCF_000180455.1 Kamptonema sp. PCC 6506 | reverse complement strand
ATCCAACTCACTCCTCAGACTCAAACTCCACGCGATCGTAAATATCCCCTAACGAAACCTGAAATGGCACAGAACTTAATGCCAATAACGCATTTTCACCGTCATACTCAGACAACACCCATTTATTATCATCTATCTTTGAAAACTGCTCAACGTGCATCTCATATTGAGCAATGAGAACATACTCCTTCAACGTAGGAATAGAACGATAAAGTTTAAACTTCCCACCTCTATCATAATCTTCCGTAGATTTCGATAACACTTCAGCAATCATCACCGGATTTGTAATCGTATCTTTCCTACCTTCTACAAGTTCTAATTGACCATCAACCACCATCACATCAGGATAAGTGTAAAGACGTTTCTGCGGTATCCACAAACGCAGGTCGTTGATGAATACGTCATAGGGTTGCTTTTTTAAACCAAAATTTAGTGCGCTACTCAAATTAAGCGCTATCCGATTGTGATTTGGTGTTCCGCCTGTCATAGGAATTATTTTACCATCCTGATATTCACTTTTATAGTCGGCTGCCGTTTCTAGTTCCAAATACTCTTCAGGAGAGTAATAACGCTTTTCTTCACTTTCAATTGTACTTTCGCGAATTTCGGCTGCTGTTGTCATGTTACACTAATCTCCTAAACTCATAACAAATTTAATTGAGAGAGTTGGGTTACGTTTCGCTGTACCCAACTTAGATTATAACTTTATAATTAAACGTAGGGTGGGCATTGCCAACGATAGTTTATTGCTATTAGTTACAAACTGTTCGCCGCAATGCCATCCTAAAATTTCCCCAATTAGCAATTAGCCATTAGCAATGAGCAATTAGCCATTACCAATTACCAATTATGAACACGGATTTTACCGATTACACGGATTACACGGATTAGTTAGAGGAATGATTATTTAGTCTGTGAAATCCGAGGAATCTGTAAAATCTGTGTATCCCAATTACCAATTACCAATCCTACTTAGTATTGTTTAGATTCCTTGACTCCAACCAGATAGGAATTGCAATCCAAGCAATAACTAACGCTAAAGCAAGTACAGCAAATTGAGCCGCCCAAGCAACTAATTTTTCTAAAGACACAACTTGTCCTAAGAAAAATGCTAAACTTACCATCACAGATGCCCAACTTGCAGCACCGGCAAGATTGTATAGTGAAAATTTCCAAAAAGGCATTTCAGCAATTCCTGCTAAAGGGCTAGCAAAAATTCGCAGCAAGGCAATAAACCGACCAAAAAATACAGCTTTGGCTGCATTTTGACTAAACTGTTCTTTCAAATCAAACAGTTGTTCTTCCCGAAAGCGGAAAAATTTACCTAACGTCAGCAACAATGGCCAACCGCCATATCTGCCAATCAAATAGCCAAAATTTCCGCCCAAGGTAGCACCCGCGATCGCACTCCCCAACACATACCAGTAATTTAGTTCCCCGCTACCAGCTAGAAACCCCCCAGCGATCGTAATTGTTTCCCCAGGAAGGGGAAATCCCAAATTTTCTAGCAAAATCCCCAGAAATACTGCCCAGTAGCCGTACTCATGTGCAAATTTCTGAATAATTTCCAAAGATATAAACTCAAAAGACATCCGACAGTGCCCATCGTAAATTTTTGCAAAGCTTGATATTTCTTATCTTGGCTTGATTCAGGCAATTCTGCAATCTTAACTTGTGACATCAAACACATACTTCTTGTGATCTGTGGCAAAGCGGACAGTAGAATTGTGAGCGACGCTAAAAATAGTAAAGAATTGTTGCGGCTTCATTCTACTAGACTCAGGGTTCTATTCTCGCATCTACTTTTCAGGCAGCGCGTAAGCCCAGCCCATTTTGGGTATCGGGCGTAAGGAATGATGGAAACCCTAAAATTCTGAAACTTTTCTTAACATTATTCTGTCTATTGGCAGAACAGCAAGTTCTACTTAATCATTAATCACTTAAGGATTACTGGGGTGACACCTATGGCCTTTCAAGAATTCGCACAACACTTCCTGCTTCAGCCTCAAACTCGTCTCAATTTTCAAGAAGGTAATTCCTTATACCAACAGTTGACTGCTATTCTACCTGAACGTTATCAACTCTGGGTGATTGATATGACTCATGTAGATTTTATCGATAGTTCTGGTTTGTGTGCTTTAGTTAGGGGACTGAAACTAGCCCGTAATCAAGGGTGTCGCCTCGTCATCTGCAATCTCCAAGCTACAGCTAGGTTAATTTTTGATATTACTCAACTCGACCAAGCTTTTGAAATTTTTGACTCTTTCGATGATATTTCTTCGCCTCAAGCTGAGTTGCTAATTGCCTAATGTAGAGGGGCTAGGGGCTAGGGGCTAGGGGCTAGGGAAGAAAGGGAGAA
>NZ_CACA01000133.1:0-1408 GCF_000180455.1 Kamptonema sp. PCC 6506 | reverse complement strand
TGGGGAAGTTAGGGGAGAGGGAGAACTTAAATCGCACCCAGTCTCCCCTGCTCCCCCTCTCCCCCGCTCCCCTGCTCCCCCGCTCCCCTGCTCCCCATCTCTAGTATTACTGGATGAAGTAGGGGCCGGAACTGACCCTTCAGAAGGGAGTGCTTTAGCGATCGCCCTCCTGCAATACCTGGCAGATCATGCACTGCTAACAGTCGCCACAACCCACTTCGGCGAACTCAAAGCCTTCAAATATCAAGACGATCGCTTTGAAAATGCCTCAGTGGAATTTGACGACAGTTCCCTGCAACCGACATATCGCCTGCTGTGGGGAATTCCGGGACGTTCCAACGCACTAACGATCGCCAAACGCCTTGGTCTGTTACCAGAAATTGCAAATCTGGCTGCAACTTATGTTGGTGGTGCATCCGAGGATGTTAACCAGGTAATAGCTGGACTGGAGGCCCAACGACGGAGACAGGAAACCAAAGCGCGAGAAGCAACTCAACTGTTACAGCAAACAGAAATGCTGCATAGGGAAGTTTCCCAAAAAGCAGCAACATTGCAGGAACGGGAACGAGAGTTAAAGCTAGGTCAGGAAGCCGCAGTACAGCAAGCGATCGCCGCCGCTAAAGCAGAAGTCGCTCAAGTTATCCGCCGTTTACAACAAGGCCCCGCCTCCGCTCAAGACGCTCAAGAAGCGACCCTAGCTTTAAACCAAATTGGCGAAAAACATCTACCATCCCGTAAAGAACCTGCCAAACCGAAACCAGGATTTCGCCCTCAAGTAGGCGATCGCATCCGCATCCCCCGCGTTGGTCAAACCGCCGAAGTCCTCAGCGGCCCCGACAACAACGAAGAACTAACCGTCCGATTTGGGATGATGAAAATGACAGTGAAACTGGCAGAAATCGAATCCCTAGATGGTCAGAAACCAGAAATAGCTAAACGAGCAGAGGAGCAAGAGAAAACTCAAAACTCAAGACTCAAGGCGGGTAGTCAATCAGCACCCCCACAAAACTCAAACGTCAAACCTCAAACCTCCCCAGTCACCGTTCGTACTTCCCAGAATACAATCGACCTGCGAGGAATGAGAGTATCAGAGGCGGAAAGAGAAGTAGACCAAGCTTTCTCAGCGGCGATGGAGTCAGGAGTGCTTTGGATTATTCACGGTAAAGGTACGGGACAGTTGAGGAAAGGCATCCATGAATTTTTAGAATCCCATCCTCTAGTTTCCCACTACGAAATTGCCGGCACAGCAGAGGGAGGTTCTGGAGTCACTATTGCCTATCTCCGTTGAGAAGTTTTGAAATTGGTTGGTTTAGTAGCAAGGCTAAACCCAATGGGTAAGCCAAGCCAATTAAAATTAAAATTAAAATTAAATATACAATTTAATTGTACATTTTTAACTTTAATTGAT
>NZ_CACA01000134.1:0-6702 GCF_000180455.1 Kamptonema sp. PCC 6506 | reverse complement strand
AAGAGGGAAGAGGAAATGGTTTTTTAGTCTCCTAGCTTATTGATTGTGGTAACAATTAATCGAGATAGTTCATCTACTTCTTTAAAAACTGGGGAGATTTTTTGTGGAGGGGCTAACGCCACCCGTTCAGCAATAACTAAATGAGTATCTAATTCTCGCAATGACCCCAGAGCTATTTGTAGATATCGAACATACTCTTTCCTACTAACACGACCATATCCCTCGGCAATATTAGCAGGTATGGAGACAGATGCACGACGAATTTGACTGGTTAAACCATAAACTTCTGATGGATGAAAGAACTTGGTTAAATCGTAGCAAAGCTCACATAGATAAATTCCTCGTTGCCATTGCTCCCTATGACTCATAAAACCTCCTTCCTTCTTCCTTCTTCCTTCTTCCTTCTTCCTTCTTCCTTAATTACAACCAATCTTCCTCATCATCATCCCAATCATCACTTTGATAAGGTCGTGATATCCGAGAAGTACCGACGCGCTCAGAAGGCCGACTAACTTTCCTAGAACTAGGCATATAAGGCTCTTCACTTCTGCGTTTATCCCCGGAAATAGTGCGGCGCACTGACTCGAAGAAATCATCATCATCTTCATCGCGACCGTAAGCTGCAACTTCCCGACTTAGATCGTACAGCGCATCCTGTAAATCCGATCCAACTTGGTCAACTCCCCGCTCATCATTGCGTTCTAAACTGTCGCGTAATTCCCGAATTAAATTTTCAATTCGTTGGCGATTTCTCTGGGCAAATTGCATTCCTCTATCGAGCGCTACCTCTCGTAATTGTCGCTCCGCTTGATAAGCTAAAGCTTCGGAACGATTACGTTTTTCTACCTTTTCACGCTGCAATTTATCAGCTTGAGCAAATTGTTCTGCATCTCGGATCATGAGGCTAACTTCTTGTTGCGTCAGCGTGGAAGCGCCCTGAATTGTAATGCTCTGCTCGCGCCCTGTAGTCCTATCCATTGCTGTCACTAATAGCATACCATTAGCATCAATATCAAAGGATACTTGAACTTGTGGGATACCGCGCGGTGCAGGGGGGATTCCTGTCAATTTAAACCGACCCAAAGACTTATTATCTGCCGCTAATTCTCTTTCACCTTGGAGGATGTGAACTTCCACCAAAGTTTGATTGTTTTCAGAGGTGGAAAAGATGTCAGAGCGCCGCACGGGAATAGTCGTATTGCGCGGAATCAATTTTTTCATCACCCCACCAATGGTTTCCAATCCTAACGATAGAGGGGTGACATCTAAGAGGAGTATGTCGCGTACATCCCCAGCTAAAATCCCCGCTTGAATTGCTGCTCCTACGGCGACAACTTCATCGGGGTTAACATTTTGATTGGGTTCTTTATCAATCAAACTGCGGACTAGCTGCTGTACTAAAGGAATGCGAGTAGAACCCCCGACTAGCACAATTTCGTCAATTCTAGAAGGGTTGAGATTGGCATCTGTCAAAGCTTGCTTTACGGGGCGACGCAAGCGCTGAATTAAGTCACCACATAACCCCTCAAACTGACCGCGAGTTAGTCTTGTTTCAAAATGCAAGGGGCCATCTTCATTGGCATCAATAAAAGGTAAGTTGATGTCAGTAACCCCAACTCCCGACAGTTCAATTTTGGCTTTTTCCGCCGCTTCTGTTAGCCGCTGGAGCGATTGGCGGTTGCGCCGCAAATCAACTCCTTCTTTTTCTAAAAATTGTTCTGCCATCCAGTCAACAATTTTTTGGTCAAAATCGTTGCCGCCCAATTGCGTATCGCCGCTAGTTGCTTTCACCTCAAATACGCCATCACCAACTTCTAAGATTGATACATCAAAAGTACCGCCTCCTAAGTCAAATACCAGGATAGTTTGACTTTCGCGCCTCTCTAATCCGTAGGCTAAAGATGCAGCCGTTGGCTCATTTAAAATTCGCTTGACATCAAGTCCAGCAATTCGTCCTGCGTCCCGCGTTGCTTGGCGCTGGGAATCGTTGAAATAAGCGGGTACAGTAATTACAGCCCCGGTCACTTCTTGACCCAGATAGCGACTAGCTTCCTCTGCCAACTTCCGCAATACCATTGCTGAAATTTCCTCTGGGGCAAAGTCTTTTTTAAGGCGAGGACACTTGATTTTTATATTACCGTTCTCCTCGCGGCGAACTGTGTAGGGGACTCGTTTCGATTCTGGAGTCAATTCGCCGTATTTGCGCCCAATAAACCGTTTGACGGCGTAAAAGGTGTTTTGGGGATTGAGTACCGCTTGTCGCCGCGCCATCTGCCCGACAACGCGCTCTCCTTCCTTTGTGAAAGCAACTACCGAGGGTGTCGTCCGCATCCCTTCTGCATTGGCAATCACCACCGGTTTACCGCCTTCCATAACGGCTACTACTGAATTTGTTGTCCCAAGGTCGATGCCAACTACTTTGCCCATGCCTTAGTTATCTCCTCTGGCGTTCTCTTTAGCTTTTTAATATAAGCTTTAACGGATTGTTGCATTCATTGTATCGCGTCTCTATCACTGAGTCAGAGATAGCGGCCTTCCCTGCGGCTGAGGACGCTGGTGGTGGGGTTGGCTGGCAATCAGGTTTTCGCCTTTGCAGAAACTTCCTAAAAGTTGTCACAAACTGCATCAGGTAAATGGTTAGTAATACCAATCGCGCTCAAAATATAGTTGCCAGGATGCTAAAGAGGTTAGTCACACTAATAGGACTTACGCAGGGAGTCCCAGAAACCGGGTTTTTGAGAGAATCTGTAAGTAACAGTGAAGTATTTTCGTTAAAAAACCCGGTTTCTTTAGTTGGGTGCGTAAGTCCTGACTAATTCCATTATCTCTTGATAATTTTTAGATTTAGTTGCTACAGGCGCAGAGCGAGCTGATAAGAATTGCTCGCTCCCCGCTTTTTTTGCTTCTTAACTGTTCTATAACCAGTTTTTAGGCAATAGGAACAGTTGACTTCACTGACTCACGCTCGTGTAAGTGCTTAAACAACATTCCTAACCTGAGATATTGCTGTTGCCAATCTTCGCCAAAACGCAAACTGTAGTATCCAAGTGCTGATACTGTTGCCACATCAACAGCAGTGAAAGTTTCACCTAATAGATAAGTAGAGGCAACTAATTGTTTATCCAAGACTGGTAATAACCGATCTATGGCTGCTTGACACTTAGCTTGAGCGGCAGAGTCAGCACGATCGCCTTTCTGTTTTTGATACCACAAACCAACTGCATTGTCAGCCAAAGTATCTGCTAATTCTTCCCACTGGCGACACTGAAGCCGGGCTTTCTTTTCGTGAGGATAAAAACTAGGCTCAGGATAAGTTTCGTCTAAATACTCTAAAATCAGTGTCGAATCCCAAACTGTCGTACCATCTTCATCTACTAATACAGGCACTTTGCCAATGGGAGAAATACTGACAAATTCAGGGGATTTGTTAGCAATATCGGTGGCGATGAGTTCCACAGGCAAATTTTTCTCATCTAACAAAATCCTTACTTTTCGGGCGTAGGGTGAGCGCTGAGCATAATACAAAGTTCGAGTCATAATTTGGGATTACTTATTCAAGTGAAAACCAGTATATACTGTTTCTCCGGCTACGAATCGCTTACCTCTTGATTGATTTGCTGCAAAATCTGCTCAATGCGGTTAGCTTGCCTAACTTTCCCTTGCTTGATAAATAAATCCCTGGCTTTCGTCAAATTAGCTACAGCTTCCTGTTGATTTTCTTTCTGTCCTTGCTGTAACAATGCCATACCTAAATTATTCAAAGCATCTGCATATTCACCATTAATTTTAATCGCTTGCCGCCAGACAGTAATTGCTTCATCCAACTGACTTTTATTAGCCAAAGCAACGGCTAAGTCGTTATGAGCTTTAGCGTGTTGGGGATTGCGTTCAATTGCTTGTCGATATTGAGCGATCGCATCGTCTATCTTGTCCTGGCTTGATAGAACTGCCCCTAACTTATAGTAAGCCTCTGCCTGCTTAGGAAATCGCACAATTAACTGCCGGAAAAGAGCCTCTGCATTAGCGACGTTACCTTGGCCGTAGAGGTCATTTGCCATTCTCAAGCCGAAAGTATATCCCTTACCAATGACTTCGCACTTCTTAGAGGCATTAGCTGCTTGTTTGCATATTTTTACCTCGTCTCTGTCCATTTCATAAAATATTACCTCGCGAGCGGGCTGACCGCGCCTCGGTACGGTGTTTTGCGCGAGTTGCAAACTACCAGGCTTAGAGGAAGCGGGTGTGGCGATCGCAACAGCCGATATTTCCACCCCAGCCAAAATACTCAGGGCAATCCCAGTAAAATTGATAAGTGAGGCAACGCCCTTGTTGTTTTTCATCATTTGTGGTAATAAAAAGTGAATATTTTAGAGCCTGAGCAAACTACCCTACCCTACTAGAAGCCAATTAGGGAGATATTCTAGCACTGGGTGAGAGATTTATCGCTAGGGGCTAGGGGCTAGGGGCTAGGGGCTAGGGGAAGCGTGAAAGAAGAGGAAGAAGGGAATAGCATCAGCAAGTTTGGTGGAACTCAGAACGTCTTAACCGCCTTGGCGGTTAATATACAGAGCGATTAGCTAAAGGAATTACTCAAATTTTCTTGCGTCCAAATCCGCTGCGGCCGGTTTTAAACCCAACTTCAAAGTTCTACAATGAAATCTATCCAGTCATCCCCTCAAGTCCGTGACCACAACTCCCCTACGTCCTTCTACTGAAACCTCTGTACAGCGCCCTGACTCTCTGGGGCGATTTGGCAAATTCGGCGGTAAGTATGTCCCCGAAACCCTTATGCCTGCCCTATTTGAGCTAGAGGCAGCTTTCGAGCAATACCGCAATGACCCAGATTTTCAACAAGAATTACAACAACTGCTTAAGGATTATGTCGGACGACCAAGCCCTTTATATTTCGCCGAACGCCTGACAGCCCACTATACCAAACCCGATGGCTCTGGCCCGCAAATTTATCTCAAGCGTGAAGACTTAAACCACACCGGAGCTCACAAAATTAATAATGCTCTAGCTCAAGCGCTATTAGCAAAGAGAATGGGTAAACAGCGCGTGATTGCGGAAACGGGAGCGGGTCAGCATGGTGTGGCTACTGCCACTGTATGCGCTCGCTTTGGCTTGGAGTGCGTCGTCTACATGGGCGTTCACGACATGGAACGACAAGCTTTGAACGTATTTAGAATGCGGCTGATGGGGGCCGAAGTGCGTCCAGTGGCGGCGGGTACGGGAACCCTCAAGGATGCAACTTCCGAAGCAATCCGGGACTGGGTAACGAATGTGGAGACAACTCATTATATTCTCGGCTCGGTGGCGGGGCCTCACCCTTACCCGATGATGGTACGGGATTTTCACGCAATTATTGGTCAAGAAACGCGCTCTCAATGTTTGGAAAAATGGGGCGGTTTGCCTGATATTCTGTTGGCTTGTGTTGGTGGCGGCTCTAATGCGATGGGGCTCTTTCACGAGTTTGTCAATGAAGAAACAGTAAGGTTAATCGGTGTCGAGGCTGCCGGTGAAGGGGTTGATACGGAAAAACACGCGGCTACTTTGACAAAAGGAAGAGTTGGGGTATTGCACGGGGCGATGAGTTATTTGCTGCAAGATGAGGAGGGTCAAGTAATTGAGCCTCACTCGATTAGTGCGGGGTTGGATTATCCGGGAGTGGGGCCAGAACACAGCTTTTTGAAGGATATTGGTAGAGCGGAATATTACAGCGTCACTGATGATGAAGCTGTGGCAGCATTTCAGCGGCTTTCTCAGTTAGAGGGGATTATTCCGGCTTTGGAAACGGCCCATGCGATCGCCTATTTGGAAACTCTCAGTCCGCAGTTAAGTGGTAGCCCCCGAATTGTGCTTAATTGTTCTGGGCGGGGGGATAAAGACGTTCAGACTGTTGCCAAATTTCTCAACCCATCGAAGGATTAGCAATGCGGTTCGGGGCGGTAATAATATTAATTGTCACCGCCTCGATTAAATGAAGTGCTAATTATGTCAAAAATATTCGGTCGCTTGAGTTTGGGAGTGTTATTGTTGGTGGCTGGATGCGATATTCAAAATCTGGCAGACAAAATATCAGCTTTGCCTGCGACACCTGTGGCGACACCGACTTCTGAAATGTTAAGTCCAACTGCTTTGGAAAAGTCAGTTCACGAACAAGTGAATAAATATCGCGTATCTCAGAATTTGCCGCCTTTAACTCTCGATCCGCGTATTATTGAACAGGCAAGGATTCACAGTCAAAATATGGCGAGTGGGAAGGTTCCTTTTAGTCATAACGGATTTGAGGAACGAGTTGATGCGATTGGAAAGTCGATTTCCTATCGGGGAGCTTCGGAAAATGTTGCTTATAATTTAGGGTTTCAGGAACCAGATCGCAATGCTGTTGAAGGCTGGATTAATAGTCCTGGCCATCGTAAAAACATGGAAGGAAATTATAATTTGACTGGTATTGGTATTGCCAAAAATGCGAAAGGAGAATACTATTTTACTCAGGTTTTTATTCGGAGTTAATTGTTAGTTGTTAGTTGTTATCTAGATAGAGTAATACTAATCCCTGCTTTTCTCCAACTATAACAGAAATAGTTCATACTATAAATTGCAGTTGCACTCAAATTAATGAATCCTCAAAATTTAAGAAATTGGGAAAGCTAATTGCTGCTACTGTACCTCATACAAAATCCGGGTTAGTCATCCCCC
>NZ_CACA01000135.1:0-1319 GCF_000180455.1 Kamptonema sp. PCC 6506 | reverse complement strand
TGGGGAGAAAATTTCCCCAATTAGCAATTAGCAATTAGCAATTAGCAATTAGCAATTACAAATTAGCAATTACAAATTACCAATTACAAATTACCAATTACCAAATTTCTTAGTACACTCAGGGTTAGACTCCACAGCACAAATCAATGGAAACTTTCCCCGCGCACGCTCAACCGGAAATTCGCTCAGCTAACGGGCAACAGGAAGGCAAAACCCAACAGCCTAGACAAGATTTTGATGCCGCAATGATGCGGCGGTGTATCGAACTTGCCCGCTGTGCTTTAGGTAAAACGGCTCCTAATCCTTTAGTTGGTTCTGCGATCGTTCGAGATGGTCTAGTTGTCGGGGAAGGTTTTCATCCAGGTGCAGGAATGCCCCACGCAGAAGTTTTTGCGCTGAGGGAAGCAGGAGAAAAAGCTCTAGGAGCGACTGTTTACGTTAACCTGGAGCCTTGCAACCACTATGGCCGTACTCCTCCGTGTTCGGAAGCTTTAATTGCGGCTGGTGTGGCAAAAGTAGTGGTGGGAATGGTCGATCCAAATCCTTTGGTATCTGGGGGTGGGATTGCTAGATTGCGGGAAGCTGGGATTGAGGTTGTGGTAGGCGTGGAAGAGGAAGCTTGTCGCAAGCTGAATGAGGCTTTTATCCATCGGATTTTATACCGCCGACCTTTTGGAATTTTGAAATATGCGATGACTCTGGACGGTAAAATTGCGACCAGTTCGGGTCATAGCGCTTGGGTGACGGGGGAGGAGGCGCGATCGCAGGTACATGGTTTACGGATAGCTTGCGATGCTGTGATTGTTGGGGGTAATACGGTGCGGCTAGATAATCCTCAATTGACGAGTCACCAAGAAGGTAGACACAATCCTCTGCGGGTGGTGATGAGCCGTACTCTGGATTTGCCGAAGTCGTCTCGCCTCTGGGAAACGGGGGATGCTTCTACTTTGGTGCTGACTCAGGAGGGGACTAATCCTGAGTTTCGGGAGTTTTTAGGGTCAAGGGGGGTGGAAGTGGTGGATTTGTCGCCGTTAACGCCCGCTAGCGCGATGGCTTATCTGTACGATCGCTCTTTTCTGTCGGTACTTTGGGAATGTGGCGGGATTTTGGCCGCAAGTGCGATCGCAGACGGTTCTGTGCAGAAAATTTTAGCTTTTATTGCCCCTAAAATTGTCGGTGGTCAAGGTTCTCCCTCCCCCGTTGGCGATTTAGGTTTTGCTAGGATGACAGAGGCGATCGCTTTAGAGCGAGTTAGTTGGCACTCTGTCGGTGCAGACTGCTTGGTTGAAGGCTATTTGAAAATCAAAGATTAAATTGGT
>NZ_CACA01000136.1:0-10458 GCF_000180455.1 Kamptonema sp. PCC 6506 | reverse complement strand
AATTACCAATTACCAATTACCAATTACCAATTAACAGTTAACAGTTAACAAACTACTGTTTTACCCTAAACCTAGTGTTCGATCTGAGATAGATACAAACTTAAGTTGTTCGGGAGAGATATTCTTGACCATGCCTAGAATATTGCCACTGCTGGTTTCCCTAATTACCGATACCTTAATATTTTCTAATTGAAAATCCAAAGTTCTTGGGATTCCCAAAGGAAAAAGGGCCTCTGCTGTCAAAATCTCTGCGATCGCCAATTGTTAAAAACCTTTCCGTGACAACAATATCGTCCTGTGTCATTCCTCCAGTCAAGCCGATCGCATCTCCAGAACCAGGAGTGAAGTCTAAAATAAAATCGGCAATAACTGGGTCAATAATAAACTGATCGTTATTAGACCGGGGTTGAAGGGAACCTACTTCTTGATTGGGGACGGCTGAATCTTTCGATAGCACAAAAATATCTTCACCTGCACCTCCCCAAAGCTTATCGATACCCCCATCACCTATCAGGGTGTCGTTATCTTCCTCACCTACTAAATTGTCATTGCCTTTGCCACCGCGCAACACATCGTTTCCTTCATTTCCAATAATATAATCGTCTTCTTTATTCCCGTTGAGAATGTCGTTGCCACTCCCTCCATAAAGTTGGTCAAAATCTATACCGCCTCGCAAAGTATCGTCTCCACCGCTACCAACTAAGGTGTCTTCGCCTGCATTTCCGTTGATTAATTCGGGCTCGTCAGATCCTTTGACAAAATCATTTCCAGCTAGAGCAATTAAACCTCCTGGAGTAGAACGTAGAATACGAGGTGCGAGAGAAACTACGTCCTCATCATTTGTGAGGTTAAAAAAGTTGGGGTCGAATAATGGGTCATCTGCTGGGTCGATGGGGGGAGTGGAGATTAATCTGATGTTGGCAGGATCGAGAAATCCTGTATCAGGGTTGATCTGGGAAGCATTGATGTTTTCTGATGGTTGTTTTGACATGATTTATTTCCTGATTGAGATATTTGGTTGGTAGTTTTTTGCTGACAATAACCATTTTAAATTAAAGAAACCGCGAGGATGGCGGCGTTACACATATTTTTGCGTAAGTCCTGAGTAAATGACCTCGGAATGATAGCAAATGGCAGAGATCCCGTAAGTTTTGTTAGATTTAATCTTGGTTAAAAATTTTGGCAATAAACAGCAAAAGTTGATAATTGAGGCTGGTGACGGCAAAAAATGTTACATTTTTATATATGTTTTGATGGTCTATTGTGGTATTATTTAAATAATGGGATGGTGAAAAAAATAAAAAATTCGGACAGATT
Organism: Kamptonema sp. PCC 6506; assembly: GCF_000180455.1. Lineage (NCBI taxonomy): Bacteria > Bacillati > Cyanobacteriota > Cyanophyceae > Oscillatoriales > Microcoleaceae > Kamptonema > Kamptonema sp. PCC 6506. Next base: position 9,141 of record NZ_CACA01000136.1, on the reverse strand, counting down.
TCCATTATAAAATAATATCATGTCAAGTTAATAAATGCAAGTGGTTTTCACAGAAAAAATAAAAATTTTGAGAGACAATTTAAAAAAATCAAGAGCAAATTTATTACAATCTTAATAGTAGAGGAGATAACAATTATGGCATACGATTATGACTTGTTTACGATCGGCGCGGGGTCTGGGGGATTGGCGGCTTCTAAAAGGGCGGCTAGTTACGGAGCGAAAGTTGCGATCGCAGAAGGGGATCTCGTTGGGGGTACTTGCGTAATTCGCGGCTGCGTACCCAAAAAGCTAATGGTCTACGCTTCTAGTTTCTCGCACCTTTATCAAGATGCGATCGGTTACGGATGGAGTGAAGTGGAGAGTAGCTTTAATTGGCTAAAACTCGTAACAGCCGTAGATAACGAAGTCCGCAGGTTGAGTAAACTGCACATCAGCTTGCTGGAAAAAGCCGGAGTTGAATTGATTTCGGGATTCGCCAAATTTGTAGACCCCCACACTGTCGAAATTGGCGATCGCAAAATCACAGCAGAGAAAATCTTAATTGCAGTAGGTGGCGAAGCAGTCAAACCCAACATTCCCGGAATAGAACACAGCATCACATCTCGCGAGATATTCTTGCTAAAAGAACAGCCAAAGCGGATTGCAATTTGGGGTGGCGGCTACATTGGCGTTGAATTTGCCTGCATTATGAACGGGTTAGGAAGTCGCGTTAATCAAATCATCAGGCGAGACTTAATTTTAAACGGTTTTGACGAAGATATCCGCTCCAACATTCAAGAAGGAATGACTAAACATGGGGTAGAATTTTTGACAGAAAGCGCTGTTGAGCAAATTGAAAAAACGCCAGAGGGTTTAAAATTAAGATTGTGGGGAGCTTGCCAAGGAACAATAACAGTAGACGCTTTACTTTGTGCTACTGGTCGCAGTCCAAATTTAGAGGGATTGGGTTTAGAGAAGGCGGGAGTTGAGACAGTCTTAGGCGCGATCGCAGTTACAAAAAATAGTCGTACCAGCCAGCCTCATATTTTTGCCGTTGGAGACTGTACAAATAGGATAAATTTAACACCAGTTGCTATTGGCGAAGGTCGAGCTTTTGCCGATACTGAATTTGGCAATAACCCTAGAGCGATTAGTCATAAAAATGTAGCTTCTGCGGTGTTTTCTCAACCAGAATCTGCTAGCGTTGGTCTGACAGAAGCACAAGCGCGAGCAAAATTTGGGGATTCAATCAAATGCTATAGCGGTAAATTTCGCCCCATGTTCCACAGTTTGACTGGTGCTGATGAGAAAACCTTTGTTAAGTTAATAGTTGAGGAAAATACTGACATCATTTTGGGAGTTCACATGGTAGGAAAAGATGCTGCGGAGATTATTCAGGGTATGGCGATCGCGGTTAATATGGGAGCTACGAAGAAAGACTTTGATGCTACCATTGGCATCCATCCATCCACAGCCGAAGAGTTTGTAACTTTGCGATAACTTATGTAATTAGGGATTCTGAAACAATGGATATTAAATCAGATAAACAAGATTTAGTAAATTATCCCAAAGGGGGTATTTTAGCCTTTTATAGTGGTCAGACACCTAACGCAGACGGTCGCACGATCGAAGAGATGTGGTCATGGAACTATCAGAAACTAGAGGCAATACATAATTATATTCAGTGGCTATTTCCCTTGGTAGAAAAAAGTCGTTTCAACCCTTATGCACCGACTTTAAATGAGGAAATCATTCAAGCATTTAGAACCAACGCTAACCTGAGAAATAGATTGATTACGTCCCTTAAAATCATGCTAAAGTTTTACGGACTACAATGTAACGATCGGGGAAGTGATGAGATAGAAATTACAAAATCAGATGAATACTCACAAAGAAAAACTGAATGGATTAATAGATTTGACCACAATTACTTGAGGGTCACGAGAATCCTCACAAGTTTGACAATTCTGGGATTAAAACCTTATGCTCAAGCCTTCTTAAAATGTTTAGATGATATTTACAAAGAAGAGGCAAAACATATAGGAAATGAGACTTATACTTACTGGAAAAATGCTCTTTTTATCTGATTCACATCAATAGTCCGATAGGTTTTAGAGAAACGGCCCAAACCGTCATTCTACTGTTAGTGATGTAAGATTGATTAAGGAAGAGTGCGATCGCAACGGTCGCACTTATGAATCTATTGGTTTACAATCAAAGTAGATTATGGTATTACGGTTTGAGCCAGTGTTTCCCGAACTTACGCAGGAAATGGTGAGGGTGTAAGCAGGCTAACAGCTATGCTACAACGGCTTAAGATAAAGAATGTTAAGGTTAATCTTTTATAAGAGGAGACAATTTTATGAATGACGCAGTTAATAAGTCTGAGCAGTTTGTGTACGATATATGCAAAAAGTCTTTTCTGTCACTATGGAGTTACATTAACCCGCAGGGAAAAACTCCAGGTAAAGAGTTGTGTGATGTATTAGTAATATGTGAACCCCATGTAATCGTAATAAGTGTTAAAGACATCCAACTCAAGAATACGGATGACCCGGTTGATTGGAAGCGTTGGCAAAAAAAAGCTATTGAAGACTCGATAAAACAGATCAAGGGTGCGATTCGATGGCTTGAACAAGCGGAATATGTTGTTAAGAAAGATGGCTCTCAAGGTTTGAAACTTCCTTCAAAAGGTGAAAGAATCTACTATCGCATAGCAGTTGCTTTTGGTGGTAAAAGAGAAGTTCCTATCAGTTCTCCTGATGATAGCAATGATGAATTTTACCACGTCTTAGACGAAAAATCATTTTTTTTACTTCTTCGTCATTTGGATACTATAAGTGACTTCGTTAATTATTTGAGTGACACAGAGAAATTTTTATCAAAGACATCAGTTATTATCAACGGTGGCGAGGAAAACTTGCTTGCTATTTACTTGCATAATGGTCGTCAGTTTCCCTCAGAAGTAGACATGATGATCCTTGAGGATGATCTCTGGGAGGGATTTAGCAATAAACCTGAGTTCAAGGCAAAATTGCAGAGAGATGCTGAAAGTTATACCTGGGATCGGTTAATCGAATTCTTGTGTGATGGCGGATTTGATGGGGAGAATTGGCTTGGCCCAGATATGTCTGAGTCTGAACTAGCTATTCGTGTCCTTGTTCGAGAACATCGATTTTCAAGGAGGATACTTGGTAGTGCTTTCAAAAAATTTCTTGAACTTAGTAAGGCTGGGCGTGTATCCTCTCGATCTGTTCAATCACCCTTAAGTAATGTTGGGTATGTCTTTTTTGCTTATGACAGCGACAGTACGCTTGAAGAGCGCAAAAATAAGCTTCTAACCAGATGTGTTGCCTCGCTTTGTCGATTCAGCGAATGTTTTACAGTGATTGGTATCGGTGTAAATGTTTCAGGGGATATACCAAAACATGGTTCTTCAACAGATCTGGTAATGTTGCACACAAAAAACAATAAATGGTCAGAAGAGGAATTGAAGCACGCAAAATACTGTAGAGATGAATTAGACTTCTTTAAGAGTCCCAATGAAATGTACGTTCATGAAGATGAATATCCCACATTAGAGTAGTTGATGAGAGAACTATTTGAAAAAGTCAGAAAAAAAGAAAAAGTGCGGACTCCGCACCCTTAAAAAATCCAATCAAAAAAGACTTCCCATCACCAACTACACCCCAACAGGCACAGCCAATTTATCAATCATCGCAGGATCGATCGCGATTCCTAACCCTTCGGTCACACCGCAACCATAATTCACATCAGCCCAGAAAAAATGACATAATTGCCGCTGTTACACAGGTATCTTAGCACTCTGGCTATTGCTGCTAGATCTCAGATTGAACCTTTTTTCGAGATCCACTGTCTAAACCCGTAAGATATCAAACTGGAGAGGAGACTCTGCTGGTGTTAGCTGTGCCAACCGATGCCATACCCGGTTACTCTGACTCGTACCTAATCGCTCAGTGCTTGGAAGGCGATCGCACCTGCTTTCGCCACCTGTACAGACGCTATCAAAACAAAGTCAGATCGACCCTTTACCAACTTTGCGGTCAATTTTTCTTAGATGATTTAGTACAAGAGGTATTTTTACGAGTCTGGAAAGGACTACCCAAACTCAAACAGCGAGACAACTTTTCCACTTGGCTCTATAGAATTACCTGGAATGTTGCTGCGGATCAAAGGCAAGCATTTGCCCAGCAGCGATCGTTTAATTCTAAACTGACAATAGAGGAAAATCTTAGTGTGGATGCCAACTCAAAAATCTCAGTAGACTTTGATTTAATGCAGATACACTATCAAGATTTAGTCAAGCGAGGCTTAGAAAAACTCAGCTTTGAGCACCGCAGTGTTTTAGTGCTGCACGACTTAGAAGACCTTCCCCAAAAAGACGTTGCTCAAATTTTGGGAGTGCCTATTGGAACTGTTAAATCTCGACTGTTTCGTGCTAGAGCTACTGTGCGAGAATTTTTACAACAAGAAGGAGTGCAGCTATGAATGAACCAATTAGCGACCAAAAATTAGTTAGCTTTTTAAAGCAATATCGTCCAATTCTTCCTGAAGAAGCACCAGATTTAGAGCAAAGAATAATGGTAGCTATAGAAGGAAAAAGCTTAGTTACAAATAGAGATAAAGATACAATTAAAAATTCACCTATCTTATCGCTATTTGCTAAGGGGAAAGCAAAAATTAAAAATCGCTTGTGGGTATTTCCCCCTGCTATTGCTGCTAGCTTGTTAGTTGCTTGGTCTGGCTATCATACTCTAACTCCTACAAGACTTAGTGCTACTGAAGAAGCTCACCTAGAAGCATTTCTTCTCAGTAATTGGGATGGAGGTGTCAGCGATTCTAATTTGCTACCGATGACAGTTCCAACTGACAACCAACAATCAACAACTAACAACTAACAACTAACCAATATCAAATAGGTGACATTCATGTTATTGCGCCGTTTTTCAGCTTTAGCCTTTTTAATGCTCTCTCTAGGGAGCACTGCTGCGATCGCAGTTCCTAAATTACCTCAAACAATTGCTCAAGCTCCACAGGAGCCAGGCCCTCCCATGCGCGATGGCGGTCAGTTGTTTGAGAAACTAAATTTAACCGCCGATCAAAAGCAGAAAATGCAGGCAATTCGCAATCAATATAAAGACCAAATTACTCAGCGCCGAGAAGCAATGCGTAATTCTCGACAAGAGTTAATGAATATGATGAGCGGTACTGCTTCGGAGAGTCAAATTCGCGAAAAACACCGTCAAGTTTTAGCGGATGGACAGCGGATGGCAGAGTTGCAATTTGATATTATGCTGGCGATGCGGGAAGTTTTAACCCCAGAGCAGCGCCGTCAATTGGCACAACTGATGCAAGAGCGTCGGGAGAATGTTACCAATCAGAATAGAGGTGGAAATAGACCTCAGCGGTGATAGCTAGAAAGTAACATTTACGCGACTTACGCATTAATATTGTAACGCTGCCGTCTCTGTGGTATCTTTACCACTGGGACGGCGGCGTTACAAACAGTTTTGCGTAATTCCTATAATTAGGTGGAGCTACTTATGTCATGACTCAGGAAGATTATTGTAACTATATTTATCTGCACGGGTTTGCTTCTAGTCCTCAGTCTGCCAAGGCAGAATATCTGAGCGATCGCTTTTTCGAGCTAGGAATTAACCTGAAATTACCCGATCTCAATCAAGGGGATTTTTCCCATCTGACTCTAACACGACAACTTCAACAAGTTGAGGCTGAATTTCGACAATTAGAAAAATCTCAACTTAGTGTTGACAAAGGGAAAATTGGATTAATTGGTTCTAGTTTTGGCGGGCTAACAGCAGCAATTCTGGCACAGCAAAATATAGAAGTGCAACGGATAATTTTACTAGCGCCAGCTTTTGGGTTTTTATCACATTGGTTGCCGAAATTAGGAGATGAGCAGCTTGCTAAGTGGCAGTCAGAAGGATATTTATCTGTGTACCACTACGGCAAAAATCAGTATCTACCATTACATTATCAATTTGCGATCGATATAGCTCAATATCGAGATGAAGATTTGCAGCGCCCCGTGCCGACCTTAATTTTTCACGGCAAAGATGATGAAGTCATACCAATTCAATCTAGCAGAGATTTTGCCGATCAACGTCCTTGGGTGCAGTTAATCGAATTAAATAGCGATCATGCCTTGACAAATGTTCTTCCTGAAATTTGGGAGGAGATGCAAAATTTTTGCCAATTCAAAGTTAAAATCTGATTAACTTATCTGTTTGAGTACGACCAAATGACAACACAAGATAAATCTGTTCGCACTCTCGCCGTTGATATTGGCGGTAGCGGCATCAAGGTGATGATTTTAAACGAAGAAGGCCAACCGATCGCGGAACGAGCGCGAGTGGAAACGCCTGAACCGGCTAAACCGGAACCTGTACTCGCTGCGATCGCATCTTTAGTTGCCCAACAAGGCGAGTTTGAGCGCGTGTCTGTGGGTTTCCCTGGTGTAGTTTCCAACGGTATTACTAAAACGGCCGTAAATTTAGACCCGGATTGGGTCGGATTTGACTTTGGAAATACTCTTAGCGATCGCTTAGGTAAACCAGTCCGGGTTGTCAACGATGCAGATATGCAGGGAATGGGGGCAATTTCTGGTCATGGCGTGGAATTAGTCATTACTCTTGGTACTGGTTTTGGTTCGGCCCTATTCGTGGATGGCAAATTAGTACCCAATTTGGAAGCGGGACACCATCCTTTTCGCAAGGGAGAAACTTACGAACAACAGTTAGGCCGCGCGGCCTTAGATGCAGTCGGTCAAAAAAGGTGGAACCGTCGTTTGGAAAAAGCGATCGCTACTCTTCAAAATCTGTTTAATTGCGACTGTCTTTATATCGGCGGTGGCAATACTAAAAAAATTACTATGGAGTTGCCGCCAAATGTTAAAGTTGTACCGAATGTGAACGGGTTATTGGGAGGTATTGTTTTGTGGAAAGATTAGATGGCTAATTGCTAATTGCTAATTGCTAATCGCTAATTGCTAATCTCCCTATCCTCCCCATCTCCCCCATCTCCCCCTTCTTACCCTAGCCCCTAGCCCCTAACCATAGCCTTAAAAATCAGCAAGTAACCTCACTTTTCTCATTACAAATTTTAAAACTGTTTCTTGTGAAGCAATAATATCAGCTCTTCCTTCCATTCCCGACTGAATCGGATATTGATGTGCAGCATCAGCCTTTTGCGTTCCTAAAAAATAGCCACTGCTACCAGAACCCTGTCTAACTAAATAAGCTCTTTCTGGCTGAACGATCACTTCATAATAAGCTTCACCACTACTAGAATTTTGAGGTGCGATCGCATCCGGTGAAATCCCACTAACTTTACCTTTCAACGTACCATAATCTGGATAAGGAAATGCAGAAATCCGAATTTGTACGGGTTGATTGAGTTTAACTTGACCAATATCTTGAGCCGCAACTCTAGCCTTAACTACAAGCGGTACATCACTAGGAACAATCTGCGCGATCGCAGCACCTAATTCCACCATCTGTCCGGGATTTCGCAATTCCATTTTCAGAATTGTACCATCTGTAGGTGCTTTAACTACACTATTTTCCAGTTTAACTGCAATTTGTTCTAGTTCTTTCCTACCCTGAATAATTTGCTTTTGAATATCAGATCGTTTGACACTCAAAGTTCGCCAATCTCTCGCAAGTTGCTGAGCAATATCTGGTATAGATGCTGATAATCGTACAAGCGCAGATTCCACAGATTCTTCAATAATTACCTGAGTAGTATTTGGAGGTTGCTTTGATTGTAAAGTAGCAAAAATCTGATTTTCTAAATCATTAACTTGCTTATTTATTTGATTTAATTCCATCTCGCATTGCTGAATATTGTCTTGCAAGTGGTTTTTTTGACTGCGGAGGCGAGAACTATCAATTTTCGCGATCGCATCCCCTGCCTTCACCGTCTGATTCTCACTTACAGTGATACTTTCCAGCGTTCCTTCCGTTGCCGCCTGGACAATTCGCACCTCTCCCGCCGGACGAACAATCGCCGCCGCCCTTACAGTTGAGCTGTACTTCGTAACACTAGCAAGTGCGATCGCCGCCCCAAAGGTTCCTACCAGAAACACCCCTCCCAAAGTCATCCAACGACTCAAAGGGGGTAAAAACTCATCACTTTGTAAAGAATGAAGCGGTCTGGGTTGAGGAGTGCGAGACATTTTAACCTATCGCCTACTTAATTTTGGCATATTTCTCCCAAGCTGTCCGGATACCAAGGATAGCTTTAGAAGTCTGGATCAGAATTCACAGGGTAGAGCCACAAATCCGCACAAATTCCTGATATTTTTCAGGATTCAGTCTACTTAAACGGAGTTAATCATGGAACAAACAAATAACCAAACACTCTTCAGCGAACTCACTGATGAAGAAGCGCTCAGCGTCAATGGTGCGTCTCACCGCCGTCGTCGTTATGGCTACAATAGTAGCTATGTCTATCAGTATCCCCGTCGCCGCCACTATCAGGAGGAATACTCCCGCCGTCACAACTACAGGCGCAGCAGAGGCACGATTACATTTAGTGCAGTCGTGCAGTATTACTACTAAGACTTACGCCAAGATTGCTTGTCATTGCGAGTACATAGAAGCAATATCATGAGGATTGCAATTCTTGGCTTGCAATGACATATTTTCGTAAAAATGCGTGAGTTCTAACTACTAATTTTTCAGACAATCAAACCAAAGGAAATAAATCATGCAAGAAGCTCAAAACGACTCGCTGTTTACAGAACTGACTGCTGAAGAATCTGCCACCATTAACGGTGCTTATGGCAACTGTCGATACTCTAATTCTGAGCGCCCTGCTTACAATAGGAACCAGAACCCGCGCCAGCACTATATGTACTATCCGCGCCGGGAACGAGCTTATAGAACAATGGTGGTTGTGAGATACCGTTAAAATTCGAGATGGGCGGTATTGAAATTGTGAATTGGATAAAGCGCCTGTAATTTTATAGGTGCTTTTTTCTGATTTGGTAATGGGTAATAGGTAATGGTTAGTGGTTAGTTGTTCGTCGTTAGTTGTTAGTGGTTAGTTGTTCGTCGTTAGTTGTTCGTCGTTAGTGAAAATAGGTAAAACATATAGAACTTACGCACCCAACCAAAG
>NZ_CACA01000137.1:0-8299 GCF_000180455.1 Kamptonema sp. PCC 6506 | reverse complement strand
GTAGTAGCTACTACAATTATTACTTATGAAGAGCAAACACGGGGGTGGCTGAGTTATATGGGTACATCTCGTTCTTTAGAGGCTCAAGTAGAAGCATATCGGCAATTACAGCAACATCTTAACCAAACCTTGAGGAAAAAAATCGTCCCCAAAACAATCAACAACCCAAAAATAATCAAGCGCGTTTGATAATTTGACTACAAAATCTGCGATAAAAACTTACGAGTGCGTTCTTCCTTGGGGTTTTGAAAAAACTCCTCCGGCGTAGCCTCCTCCACCAATAACCCATCAGCCATCAAGACAATGCGATCGGCAACTTCACGAGCAAAACCAACTTCGTGAGTAACAATTACCATTGTAATCCCCGTGTCAGCTAAACCGCGCATCACGTCCAAAACCTCCCGCACCATCTCAGGATCTAAAGCTGATGTCGGTTCATCGAATAGCATAATTTTAGGCTGCATCGCCAGAGCTCGCGCGATCGCAACTCGTTGCTGCTGACCCCCGGAAAGTTGGCCCGGATACTTATGCGCCTGTGCCAAAATCCCCACTCTTTCTAACAGTTGCATCGCCGCTTCTTCCGCCTGTTTCTTCGGTCGCCGCCGCACCCATACAGGCGCTAACATCACATTTTCTAACACCGAGAGATGGGGGAAAAGATTAAATTGCTGAAACACCATCCCCACTTCCCGACGAATTGCTTCAATATTGCGAAGATCGTGGGAAAGTTCAATTTTATCTATAGTAATCTTACCCTGTTGGTATTCTTCCAGAGCATTAAAAGTGCGGATAAAAGTAGATTTTCCCGAACCTGATGGCCCCATCACTACAACGACTTCGCCCCGATTTACCGTCATGCTAACGCCGCGCAGTACGTGAAATTGACCGTACCATTTGTGGACATTTTCTGCTACGATCGTCGGTTCTTTATTAATTGAATTTTCTGTGTCTACTGCTGTTGTTTGATTTTCCATAATTTTTATTTTTGACCTACACCTAAAGTTTGCTCTAATTTGCGACTTGCCAATGACATTGAGTAACAAAATACCCAATAGATAACACCAATAAATACATAAACCTCCGCATAGCGACCAGAATAAGCAGGATTTGCTAAAACTGTGCGAGATATTCCTACTAACTCTAATATTCCAAACAGAGAAAGTAAGGAAGTATCTTTAAATAACCCAATAAATTGACCGACAATCGCCGGAATTACTGCTCGTAAAGCTTGGGGTAGTACAATTAATAAAATTACCAGGGGTGTATTTAAACCAAGCGATCGCGCGGCTTCTATCTGTCCGCGTGGTACTGATTGTAACCCTCCCCGCACATTTTCTGCCAAATAAGCAGCGCTAAATAAAGTTAAAGCTGCAATTGCCCTCACTAACCGATCTAACTTTGGAGCACCTGGCGGCAGAAAAAACTGCAACATTACTTGTCCTAAAAATAAAATGCCAATTAATGGCAAACCTCGGACAATTTCAATATATAATATTGAGAAATATTTGACCACTGGCAAACTACTCTGTCGTCCAAGTGCCAGCAATACTCCCAAGGGAAAAGAAAGGGCGATACTAACAACTGCGGCAAATAGAGTTAACATTAACCCTCCCCAGTCATTTGTCGGCACTTCTTTTAAACCTAAACCGCCTTTAATTAACCACAAAATTACAGGAAACGAAAATACCCAACTCAGCGGCAACCAGCGCATTACTTGAGGATTAATTTGTCTACCAAAACTATAACTGGCAGCGGCAATAATTATATTTCCTAATAGCCAGAGGCGCGATGTTAAGTCAGTAGGAAAAAGTAATGCAGCAGTAATGCTTGCACCTAGCACAATTAATAAAGGGTGATTCCAGAGGCTAACTTGCCGATTAAAATTCCCCCAAGTTAAGCCGCCCAGTAAGGTAATTATTCCCACGATTATCCACAGCCGCCAGTGTAATTCACGGGGAAACCTACCAGCAAAAAATAGCGGTAAGTTTGCTTCAATTACTCGCCATTGAGCTTTTGTTGTTACCCAAATCGCAAATCCTTTCAGGAATTGGAAGATGATAGTTAAGCAAATAACAGTCAGCAGGCTATTATACCAGCTACTAAATAAGTTTTTCCTCGCCCAATTCCAAGGCGTAGGCGATTCGCTGACTGGTGGTAATAAGGGGGCGGATTCCATCTGGTTTTAGTTGGTGGTTTTGAATGAGGGACAAAGTATTGAGGTAGAAAGTCTGAAGACTGCAAGTCATAAATTATCTGCCGGAATACTTCATTCCTGCTGAGTTATTCGTTTTTACCTTTCTTTAATTTGCACGCTTCTATTATATAAGTTCATCACGATAGCAATGCTTAAACTAATCGTAAGATATGTCACCATAATTAGCAACATTACTTCGACTACGCGCCCTGTTTGATTAAATGTAGTGGAGGCGACAAAATATACATCTGGATAGCCAATGGCAACTGCCAAACTAGAATTCTTTGCTAAGTTGAGATACTGACTGGTTAACGGCGGAATAATAACTCGCAAAGCTTGAGGTAAAATCACCAAGCGCATCATTAATCCCGACTTTAATCCTAAAGCCTTTCCTGCTTCCCATTGGCCTTGAGGTACTGATTGAATTCCCGCACGCACAATTTCAGCAATAAAACTGGCAGTATAAAGGGTTAATCCTGTTAACAATGTGGCAAATTCAGGAGTTAGTTTCAATCCACCTTCTAGTTGTGTCCTTTCTATTACTCTGGGAATATCTAGGGTAAAAGGTGGATTTCTAGTAATAATAAAAGCTATAATTGCTGTTAATAAAATTGCACCGGAAGCCCAGATAAATTGTCTGCCAGCCGCGCCTGTTTCTAGCCTAACACGAGTCCGCCATCGCCACAGCCAAACCGCAGCTAAAATACCAACAGCTAGTAAAATTAACCATAATCCTGTACCTGGATTACCTGTTAACCAAGGGATAGCTATACCCAGATTTGTCAAATAAAATGAGCCTAAGAATGGCGTACTACTTTCGAGTCTTGGTAGCGAAATAAAAACTGCAAAATACCAGAAAAACAATTGCAGTAGCAATGGTGTATTTCGTAAAATCTCGACGTAGATAGTTGCTAAGTTACGCACTAGCCAGTTGTCGGAAAGTCTGGCAATTCCGACTGTTAATCCGACAATTGTGGCGGTAACTAAGCCCACACCCATTACCCGAAAAGAATTTACTAAACCTACTAACATCGCCTGAGCAAAACTGTTAGAGGGATTATAAGGAATAATGCTCTCACCAATGTCAAAGGATGCTTGGGAACCAAGAAAGTCAAAGCCTAAATTGATGCCTAACTGTCGCAAATTAGCAGTAAGATTATTCCAAATAATTGCGGCAAATACTACTACCAAGATCGCTGCGATCGCTTGACCGGCAACTTTCCAGAATCGATCATCTCGCAACAATTTAGATAAAGATCTAAAATTAAGTAAGTTTGGAAAATTACGACCCCGATCATTCATAATTTACACCATGATAAGTAGTCTTGAGTAGTTACTGTTAACTGTTAGTTGTTAACTGTTAACTGTTAATTGTTTAACTGTTAATTGTTAACAAAAAGTTGGGCTTCGCTTAGCTTGACCCAACTTACATTCTAAAGCCTTCTGCCTCCTGCCTCCTGGCTTCTGCCTTCTACTTAGCGAAATGGTGGCGAATAGAGTAAACCGCCATCTTTCCACAGTCTATTTTGTCCGCGATCTAGCTTAAGTGTACTGCTCGGGCCAAGATTACGGTCATAAATTTCGCCGTAGTTGCCAACTTTTTTGATAGTGCGGAGTGCAAAATCATTAGGTAGACCGAGACCTTTTCCTAAATCTCCTTCTGTTCCGATCAAACGTTTTACATTAGGGTCTGTTGTAGTTGTTGCTAGTTGATCGATGTTTTGAGAATTGACACCTAAATCTTCTGCTTCTATTGTAGCGTAGACTATCCATCTTACCGCGTCCGCCCATTTGGAATCTCCACTACTAACAGCGGGTGCTAAAGGTTCTTTCGACATCACTTCATTTAAGATGATGTGTTGATCGGGAGTGGGTAAAATAGTGCGTTTTGACACTAATTGAGAGCGATCGGCCGTGACTCCTTGACATCGACCTTCTTGATAGGTTGCGAAGGTAGCATTGACATCTTCAAACACAACGGGCGTGTATTTGATGCCAAGTTTCCGCATTTGGTCGGACAAGTTTTGTTCGGTACTTGTACCTGTTTGAACGCAAATAGATTTGCCGGCAAAGTCTTTTAAAGTTTGGATACCGCTATCTTTTTTGACCATAATGCTCTGGCTGTCGTAAAACACGACGGGCGCGAATTCTAGGCCGGTGGAACCGTCGCGGGAAAGCGTCCAAGTGGTGTTGCGGCTAAGAATATCGATTTCGCCTGACTGTAAAGCTGTAAATCGCTCTTTAGCGTTGAGGTTGCGGTATTCTACTTTTTCAGGATCGTCAAATAACGCGGCGGCGATCGCTCTGCAAATTTCCACATCTAGCCCAGAGTATTTGCCTTTTTCATCGACAAAACTAAACCCTGGTAATTGACCGCTAACGCCGCAAATCAACGTACCGCGACTAATAATCTTATCTAATCGACTCTGAACTTGAGGAGTGGCGGAGCTAGTTGTCGCCACTCCTCCCTGTCCTACTTGTCCAGATGGGCCCCCGCAAGCTGTGAGGGAAGCGGTCATCATTATTGCTGTGAGTAGCATTGAAGCGCATTTACGCATAGTTTTAGATAATAAATGAGCTAGAAAGTTCCAAAGCCATAGGTACAATGAGTTTGCTCGTACCTTAGCAGAATAGCCTCAAGGTTTTTACTCGATCTTTTAATCTTATAGGCTTTTGAGAGAATTGCGATCGCGCATTGCAAGTACAGGACTTACGCGCCATTGACTAAAATTTTGTCTAGATGACTGCTTTTGGGTCGCGATCGCAGCCATTTTATCAATCCGAACAAATCAGGCGAGTTAGGATTGTCAAAATATCTGAGCAATCAGAATAGGTTAAGTTCGGTCATTGATTCAAGAATCCCACCGCCTTTAGGCCTGGGAGTGTCAATTTTGTTTGAGGATAAGTATTGTAATATCATCATAAACTCTTTGTTCCCCAATATGCTGCCGAACGTCGCTGATGACAGCATCCCTAATTTCAGCAGTAGAAGCTTCGTAGTTTTGCTTTACTACCTCAATTAGCCGCTCTAAGCCATATTCCATTTTATTGATATCCAGAGCCTCAGTAATGCCGTCAGTGTAGAGTACCACAACATCACCTGTATTCAACTTCACTTCCGTAGAAGCTACAGTATCGGCAATATCTTCTACTAATCCGATGGGAAAACCCAATTCTACCGTATCAATGCGCTCAACTTCGTGACTAGAGCGCACGACAAGTACCTCTTCGTGTTGCCCGCTTAATGTCAAGACCCCATCGTTATAATCCAACAATACCAGGGTCATATTTTTATCAGAGTTCATCCGCTCTAAGTTCTTATAAATGGTGCGATTGAGGAGAGAGAAAAACTCTTTTGCTTCAATAAATTTAGCCTCTAGTAGCGTTCGTACTGCTGTCTGCACCATCAGCATTAATACTCCACTTTCTAAGCCGTGTCCCGTCACGTCACCGATAGCAATTTTAATGCGATCGCCACACTTAAGAACATCGTAGTAGTCACCTCCGATTTGATCCGCAGGCTCCATAAACCCTGCGATTTCTAACCCATCTATTTGTAATAGTTCTGATTTTTTAGGCAGGATCATTTGCTGAAGACGGCGCGTTACTTTTAGCTCAGCAACCATGCGGAGGTTTTCAGCTTTCAGGCAATCATTGAGCAGATTAATTTCCTGACTATAGTTAGCTAATTCGGTGTTAGCTTGCTTGATTAAATACGTAATATACATAGCAATAGCGCTGGTAGCTCCCCCTAAAGCGATTAAAGGCGCGACAAAAGGAATCCACCAACCTAGTAGGAAAGATAGATATGAACTTACAACCAGAAGACTTGCTGCTAGCCCAAGAATTGCTATCTTTTTTATGCGCGCGATGCGCCGATTAAATAGTTTTTGAGACTGTACTCCCCAAGTGAGAATAGCACCTAAAAAACACCATTTTATAATCCACAGTGATTGTAGTGGTTCAGACCAAACTTGAATCTGAGATCGTCCATCCAGTGCTGCACTCAAAATTTGGCTGGTTAAATTGGCATGAATAATTACTCCCGGCATTCTTTCTGGAAAGGCAGTAAATGAACTGCTGTAGGGAGTGAAGAAATTATCGTTGATACTGGCTGCGGTTATCCCAATTAAAACTAAGCGATCTCTCCCCCAATTTGCAGGCATTTGTCCCTTAAGAACTTGCATCATAGAGAAGGTTTTAAAATTCTTTTGCCCTCCTCTATAATTCAGCATGATTTGATAGCCGCGATCGTCAGCCCGGATATAACCGCCGTCGTTCTTTGCAAAAGGAATAAATTTAGCTTTTCCTAATTGATAATAACGTTTATTTGCATCCAGCTCTTGCAGCTCAATTCCCTCACGTTCTAAATATTTTAATGCTAGTTTTACACCTAAACCTAGCACTGTTTCACCTGATTGAGACTCCAGAGAAATCAAGCCCCGGCGAACTTTACCATCGGCATCTAATACCAGATCCGCAGCAGCAATCCGATCCGATTTATTCAAGCCTTGAGGTGGATTTACCTCCGGCCCGTATCCATCTCCTACTAACTTTTGAACGCCAATTAGATTCGGAGTTGATTTGAGCGCTTCTATGAGTTCTTCATGGCCAGGCTGTACGGGTAAGTCCCGATATAAATCCATACCAATAGCGCGGGGTTGCTGTTGGTGGATCTTATTTATAACTTTTGCTAAAATCGCATCGGGAATTGGCCATTGCCCAATACTTCTAATTGAAGCTTCATCAATAGTAACTATAACAATACGGGGGTCGGTAAGTTCTGGGGGACGCAGGCGGAACCACTGGTCAAGGGCGGCCCATTCTAACATTTGAAACAGTCCTAAAAACCTCAAGACAATGATTAAAGTTGCTAATGATGGAGCTACCAATAATACTATGCGCCAACTACTTATAAACTGTTGGAGTTTAACGGCATTTTTCATTAGCGAAATTTTAAAATTGAGGTTGGGTTGGGTAATCGATAATTGGGAATTGGTAATTGTTAAATTGAAGAAGAATGCAAAACAAATCATTCAGAATTCAGGATAAAATTTTCTGCATTCTGCTCTTCTAGATAACTAAATTTTTCAGCATAGCAGCCTTCTGGCTTAGCCTTTGCCTTCAGCCTTCTTTCTTGTTCCCAAACCCTACTCTAATTTAATTTCGCTTCTGTTTTTTAACTTTGAGCTTGACAGCAGTTGGCTAGAGGTATTTGGCTAAGTTCGGCTAAGCCGACAGACTGGAGGAGTTCCTGCCATTCAGCAGCAATGCTGGTATCATCAGGGCGCGATCGCTTTAATTCGGCTAATGTTGCTACAGTGTCATACCAAAATCCATTTTGAGCATAGAGTCTTGTTTGCTGTAGGAGATCTGCACCCTCTAGTTGACTGCGGAGGTTAGGATTAACGTCGGCGCGTTGCAGCCATCCTCCCACCACGATATCTCGTTGGCGGTTGGCTGGATCGCAAATTAGAGCGACACTCCACTGATAGCGTTTACCGATCGCTAACGGCTCTACACTACTTGGTACTTTAAAGCTAACAATTCCAGGTTTATCATTAAGTGTAACGGTAGTTTGGTAAATTTCGTTCGAGTTTTCATCCCACAAAACAAACTCAGCTTCTACGGATTTAAATTCGGGGATTTTGACGAGTACGGTTGGATAAGCTGCGGCGGTGAATTCTGCATCTGTAGCAGGAATTAAGGCTGCGATCGCCCCTTTAGGCCCTTGACCTAACGATGTTACTCCTGCTGGGGAACATAAGCCGCGCGATGCGCCCCCTGCGGTGCGATCGGGGCTACCTTTAGGTTGGAATGTAACACTCGTAGCTGGTGCGATCGGCAACAGTGTCAGTCCTGCAAACAGGGGGACTGCCAATAGGGACAAAAACGGGCGAGAAAACTTGTGAATATTCATAGTTAAAGACCTTACAAAGTGGACTTCTTTAGGCGATCTGGACTTGCGACAATTCTTAACCTTCGTTAACTTTCCTACGATGCTAGCCTTGGAAAAAAACTAGCTATATATAATATTATGCTCACTCTAGCTCAGCCTGACACATTTCGCCTATAAATCTTCTAATACCAAGTTCAAAAAAGAAT
>NZ_CACA01000138.1:0-17645 GCF_000180455.1 Kamptonema sp. PCC 6506 | reverse complement strand
GGGAAAAAAATCAGCGAGTTTGGTGTAACTCAGAACGTCCTAACTACCTTGGCGGTTGCAATAAATAAAAATCGGGCAACAAATAAAATAAATAAAGTATTAAAATGGCGATCGCATTCCTCAAAACGCAGAAATGTAGCATACTCAATGTTGAGTCCAGACTTCAGGCTTCATCGCTTGTTCTAGAATTGTCTCTGGACTTGCAGACTCATTAAAGAACTTATGCGCGTTTTTCGTCATCTCGTGGTTGTAGGGGTAGGTGCGGCGATTACTTTCAGTAATGTAGGGCGGAGTGCGGCTACACCACCCTTGGCTCAGTCCCAAGACACCCAGCCAGAAACTAATCAGCTCAAATTAGGGCGGGATTTCAAATCTGCCCCAAAAACAGCAGGAGAGCGAAAATCGCAGGAGGGATATGTTCCTGCGGTATCCCCCCCAACTCAATCTCAGGAAGCTCACACCGAAACTAGCTCCCTGCAATTGGGGGCAAACTTCAAATCGGCATCAAAAGCAACAACCGAAACTAGCTCCCTGCAATCAGGGGCAAGCTTCAAATCGGCATCAAAAGCAACAGAGCCAACATCTCAGAAACAAGAGATGCCTTTGCCTCAGCCAAGGCCCGACAGAAAGGCAGACTTAACCCTGAAGCGGGGCTTGGGTGCAGTGGCGATCGCACCTCCACAGCTAAAGCAAAGACTTTCCGGCAGTCTCAAGAGAGCCACAAACAGCAACTCAAATACTGCCCAAGCACCTTCCCCAAACGTCGAGCCAGTAGAAATCCCTACACCTGGGGTTGTGCCAACTACTCCTGTCGAAACTATCCCACCTCCAGCCCCTAGTCGCACTCCTCTGGAGAGTTTCCCAGGACTAACACCGAATGGGACTTTGCAAACCCAGCCTCCTGAGTTCCTAGAACCCAACCCCAATCCCCTCAGCTTTCCCACTCGACCAGAGGAAGTGAGGATCGAACGTACTCAGCCCATTACCTTGCAGCAGGCGATCGATCTCGCTCGCCGCAATTCTCAGACTTTGCAGATTGCCCAACTGCAACTGGAACAGAGCCAAGCGGTTGTGCGGGAACAGCAAGCAGCTTTGTATCCCGATCTCAACGTTCAAGTCGATCTCAACCGCCAAATCAGCGCGGGCGGAGAGCTTGGGGTTCGCGCTCAGGAACGCAGGCGAAACTTTTTAGAATCTCAAGGTCAACCAGTGGGCGGAGCCGCCCCCCAAAACTTTGGCAGCAATACTGTCAATACAACTTTGCAGTTGAGCTACAACGTGGATCTGTTTGGTGCTCGTACTGCTAATATCCGAGCTGCGGAGGAACAGAATCGGTTTCGAGAGTTAGAAGTAGAGCGGATAGCCGAGGAACTTCGCTTCGATGTTTCTACTAATTACTACAACTTGCAAGATGCTGATGGGCGAGTAGCAATTAGCGAGGCGGCCGTGAGAAATGCTCAGCAGAGTTTGCGAGATGCCGAAGCTCTAGAACGGGCTGGGGTAGGAACTAGATTTGCGGTATTACAGGCTCAGGTGAATTTAGCCAACGAGCAGCAAAGGTTAAATGAAGCCCGTCGCGATCAGCTAGTTCGCAGACGGCAACTAGCTGAAATTTTAAATATCAGTCAGTCTGTAGAGTTAACAGCGGCAGATCCCGTCGAGCAAGCTGGGTCTTGGAGGCTATCTCTGGAAGAGAGTATTGTGCTGGCTCTGAAAAATCGAGCTGAGTTAGAACAGCAGTTAGTGCAGCGGGCCGCTAGCGAACAGCAGCGGCGCTCGATTGTGGCAGGCCGCAAGCCCCAACTGAATGTGTTTGCTAACTATAATGTTTTGGGCGTAGACCCGGATGAAGGAGACTACTTTGCCTCTCGCGGCTGGGCGGATGGCTACTCAGTAGGCGCAAGACTGACGTGGAATTTCTTCGATGGGGGAGCTGCTCAAGCGAGAACTCAACAGCGAGAATTTGATATTGCGATCGCAGAAACTCGCTTTGACCAACTTCGCAATCAGGTGCGCCGCGAAGTGGAACAAGGCTATTTTGAGTTGGAGTCGAGTTTTGCCAGTATTGAAACTGCCGAAACTGGCGTACTCCAGGCAAGAGAAGCTCTGCGCTTAGCCAGGCTCCGCTTTCAAGCCGGCGTGGGTACTCAGACGGATGTGATTCAGGCTGAAACGGATTTAACCAGGTCTGAGAGGAACCGACTTTTAGCAATTATTGGCTACAACCGTGCTCTGTCGGCCCTGGAACGAGCTGTTACTAATCTTCCTGGTAACGACCTTTCCGATACTCCTTAAGGGGAGATGGGGGAGCGGGGGGCGGGGGAGCAGGGGAGATGGGGAGGATAAGGAGAATTTTGCTTTTCTTGTGCGTTAGCATTCACAGGACTTTGGCACCCAACCAAAGAAACCGGGTTTTTTCGGAAAATACTTCGCCCTGACCCAGAGATTCTGTCAAAAACCCGGTTTCTGGAGCCATGAGCGTAAGTCCTAATGGCTAATGGCTAATTGCTCATGGCTAATGGCTAATGGAAGACAGGCTAATGGCTAATTGCTCATGGCTAATGGCTCATGGCTACCTTCCCCATCTTCCCATCCTCCCCCATCCTCCCCATCCTCCCCATCTCCCCCATCTTCCCCATCTCCACGCTCCCCCGCCCCCCCGCCCCCCATCTCCCCATTAAGACCTGACATATTATTTAATATTTTGTAATAAAGACCCTGTTAACCAAGTTAGGAATTCGCAATGGGCAATATCAAGTTTGTCAAAGAAAATCGGGAAGTGATTGCAGCAGACGGAGCGAATTTGAGGCTCAAGGCCCTGGAAAACCGGGTAGACTTGTACACTTTTTCAGGAAAGATGATGAATTGCGGGGGTTACGGCCAATGTGGCACCTGTATTGTGGAAATCGTGGAAGGGATGGAACATCTCTCTCCTCGGACTGATGTAGAAAATCGCAAGCTGAAGAAAAAGCCCCCGACTTATCGTTTAGCCTGTCAAACTTTAGTCAATGGCCCGGTAAGTGTGAAAACTAAGCCGTGACGCACAGATGATATCCTAGTCTTGTTAGTTTTTTAATTATCAGATAGAGGCTGGGGATCATGCAAGTTAATGAGTTAGGATTTATTGCATCGATTTTGTTCGTGCTAGTTCCAAGCGTTTTTCTACTCATTCTTTACATTCAAACGGCTAGCCGCGAAGGTAGAAAGGATAGCTAGCATTTTTGCTACGTCTTTCATTGCCAAAAAAGCGCCAAAGCAATACGCTATTTGGCGCTTTTTTGGTAATTTTAGTTATAGCAACCTTTAGGGCAGTTAGGACACTCGCTCATGGCTGGAACCCGCTTATTCTCTTCCCTTCTTCCCTTCTTTCCTTCTTCCCTAGCCCCTAGCCCCTAGCCCCTAGTCCCTAGCATAGCTATCTATCCAACTGTACGGGCTAGGAGTACGGGACACTTAGCATAAACGCGCACGTAGTCAGAAAGAGAATTTCCTAGCAGGCGATCGAGATCCAAAAAGCTTTTGGCAATATTGGGGCGGCGATCGGGAGAACCCAGAAGCAACAAGTCTACACTCAAATCTTCTGCGAGCCGACAGATTGTTTCTCCTGGTTTGCCTGTGGCAGTAACACAGCGGTAGCTGACTCCCATTTTTTTTACCTCTGCAACAGCGGGTGCTAAAATAGGGTCTTTTTCTGCATTGGGCGTTAAGTCTTCGGTGCTTTTTCCGGTCAAATCTTTGGTGACATGAACTAAAATTACCTGCCCACCACTAACCTCTTTCAGCAGGGCAAGTGCCAGTTTCAAGCATTCTAGAGCAGCATCGGATTTGTCGATCGCTACCATGACGCGCTTGATTTTTTTTACATAGGTATCGTCTTTCACTAACAGCATGGGTCGCGATGTTAACTGGAAGACGTACTGACTAACAGAGTTTTCAAGAATGGATTGCAAGCGTCCTAGTCCCCGCGAACCCATAATGATCAAGTCGGATTTCTCTTCTTCGGCAACTTCACAAACTATGGTTTTCGGATCTCCCTGTCTCAGGCGGGGATTGACTTTGTTGGGATCTACCTTCAAAGATTGCACTGCTTGTGCGAGGATTTCCCCTCCCTCTTTTAATTTCTCGGCCATGCCATCGGCAGTGACTTGAGGGGGTACAACGTGCAGGACTGTAACAGATGCCCGTTGCAGCGATGGGATGTCCATCAACATATTAAACATCTCTTCGCACAAGCCACGACCAGCTACAGCTACTAAAATTTTTTCTATCATGGGTTTGTTTTGGAATGACAACAAGTTATGTACACTTTACGGCCTTAAGTAGGAGCTAATTGCCCTAACCTTTTACAATCAAGCATAGGCCTGAAAACTGACTTATGATTTGTAGAAATGTAGCTTTTTGGAACGATTTGTAACGTGGTGTATAACGATCAATCAAAACCGGAACTAGCACCCTCTGGCCCTATCCAAAATTTGCCTCATCGGGATAGTGGTTGGTTTGAACATCTCGTGCAGGTTTACCCTCACCATACTGACTACGGTGGTATTGTTTGGCATGGGACTTATATTGCCTGGATGGAAGAGGCGCGGGTGGAAAGTTTGCGATCCATTGGGATTGATTATGCAGACTGGGTAACGCAAGGTTTGGAACTACCTGTGGTGGAACTTTCTGTACGCTACCATCGAGCTGTGCAGATGGGCCAAACAGTTGCAGTTAGAACGCGGATGAGTGCTAGCGAGGGTGTGAGGCTGCTTTGGGACTACGAAATTCAATCTCCTGATGGTAAGGAATTATATGTGAGTGCCCAGGTAACTTTGGTGGGAGTCGATCGCGAGAAGGGTAAGATTATGCGCCAATTACCAGTAGCAGTACAGGAAGCTTTGGCAAAGCTTACTGCTCATTTGAGTCCTTAAAAGGGAGATTTTTTAAGCTGGCCGATCTTCGCCCAGTTTCATTCAACTTATATTTATTTGAACTCTAAACAGTTCCCACCAGCAGAAGCAGAACCTTTAGCCGCTGTTGATCCAGCTATAAGGCTCAAAATTCTTATAGCTACTTATAGAAAAGATTTCACGGCTGCTGACAAAGCTTCTGCATTCTCTTCGTGTAGCCCTAAAGAACCGGGAATAACTCGCGTTTGTACTCCTGGCAATTCAGTTAATATTTCCATTTCAGCTTTTGATTTGGGTGGGGTATTTTCGCCGATTACAACCATTACTGGAACTGTTAATTGTTCAAAATTTGCTATAAATTGCTCTCGTTTCTGTGCGGGATCTAATGTTCCAGTCACAAAAGCAGCAGAACCAAATCTTGCACCAGGTTGCTGTGTTATTTGCGATTTCTGTTGAATAAAACTGGCTGTAACTTTATCGGGATCGGCGTAGACGTGGCGGCGGTACATAAATTTCAGGAAAGAAGGGGTGGTGTTGAGTTTGTAGAGCAACTGACCTAGAAAGGGCGATCTTACTAATTCTCTCAATATTCCATACCAACTGCGATGTTCTCCCATTGCTGTTGGTAAAGGCCCTCGCCAAGTTGGAGCGGCTAAAACAATTTTTGACCAAAAATTAGGCTGTTTTTGAGCTAAGTCCATCACGTAACCCGCAGCATGACCGGCGGCAATTACTGATATGGGAGTGTTAAAAACAGCCTCGATAAAATCCTTTAAAAATTGATGATATAATGGCGGTTGATAGTTAAGTGCAAGGCGTGATGAGTCACCAAATCCTGGCCAGTCTAAGGTAATAACTTGAAACTGGGGAGCTAATAAGGTCGCCAAAGGCTGCATTTCTAATCGCGAGGAAACCGTGCTGAATGCTGGCAAAAGTAATACTGGTTTTCCCTGTCCTTGGCTTTCATAAATTACTGAGATTTGTCGATTTTCCCAGTTCCAAATATACTCCTGAATTTCTCTCTCTTTGCTATTGGTAGCTGGAATAAAAGATACACTTTTGCTCATAGCTTTCTATTTTTCCCTTGATTTAATTAATTTCTAATTGCTGACTTCGGGGGATGCTAATGCTTTAGTTTTCATCATTTGAAAGATGTTGTAAAACCCATTAGCGCGGGAAGGAGTTAAGCTCACATTCAGACCAGTATCTTGAATAAAGTCGGGAGAAACATTAGTTATTTCTGTTGGTGTTAATCCGCTTAATCCTTCAACCAATAACGCTACTAACCCTTTAACTAGCTGAGAGTCAGAATCGCCTTGAAAGGAAACTTTACCATCCGCTAACTTGGCTGTAATATAAACTTGAGAGACGCAGCCAGACACTTTATTTTCAGGTAATTTATCGCTTTCTGGAAACTCCGGTAGTCGCTTGGCATACCAGAGTAATTGCTCGTAACGCCTTTTAGGGTCGGAGTGGCGCTGAAAACGCTCTACAATTCGAGCTAGAGCTTCGGGTAGGAAAGAAGTAGTGGACATGATTCCAAATTTTGGTCAATAGGTCAATTATACACAGAGATTGCGTTTTCTGTAAAGCGCTTCGCTGCTATTACAGAATTAAATATTTTGCCGAGATTGCATCAGCAGACCATGTTTAGGAGCAAAAATCATCGCCAGAACAAACAGTAAAGTTTGTACGACAACAATACAGCCACCAGTTGAGGCATCTAGATAATAGCTAGCATAGAGTCCCATTACACTAGAAAAAACTCCAGAAGCAGTTGCTAATAACATCATATAGTCAAAGCTATCGGTCAACAAATAAGCGGTAGCTCCAGGTGTTACGAGCATTGCCACTACTAAAATAATCCCAACAGTTTGTAATCCAGCAACAGCAGTTAAAGACAATAAAGAAAGTAGCGTGTAATATAATGCTACGGTATTAATTCCGATCGAACGAGCATGAGTTGGGTCAAAACAGAATAGCAGAAAGTCTTTTCTGAAAATAGCGATTGTAACCAAAGCAATTACGCTAATTACAATCGTTTGGATAATATCACCATCGGAAATACCGAGAACATTCCCAAATAGAATGTGAGTTAAATCTACTGAACTTTGTGTTTTAGAAATCAGAACTAAACCTAGTGCAAAAAAGCCAGTAAACACAAGTCCTATAACAGTATCTTCCTTAATCCTAGTCTTAGATTTAATAAATCCAATTGCCACAACGGAACCAACTCCAAACACAAAAGCACCAATTGCCAAGGGAATATTCAGCAAATAAGCAATTACCACTCCTGGCATCACTGCATGGGACACGGCATCCCCCATTAAGGCCCAGCCTTTGAGGGTCATATAGCAGGACAAAACGGAACAGACAACTCCAACAAGCATACTAACTAAAACAGCTTTAACCATAAATTCATGGGCTAAGGGAGCCATAAACCATTGCCAAATATCGATCATAAATTCTCCTGTACTATGTCAATAATGCGAGTTTGATTGAATTAGATATAGTTTACGCAGATTTGTGTAGTAACGCCACCATCTTGGCTGTTTTTTACCGCCTTTCCGAGCGGCATTACGGATGGTTTTGCGTAAGTCTTATTAGAGTTCTCCCAGAGAACCACCAAAAGTCCGAGACAGATTTTCTTCAGTGAATAAGTCTGAAGTTTTTCCATAGGCGAGGATAGTGCGATTAATCAGTACAACTTGGTCGCAAAAAGTCTTAATGGAAGCGAGATCGTGAGTAGAAACTAAGATTGTGTGTCCTATTTCTCGCAATCTTAATAACAAATCAATCATGGTCTTTTCAGTATTAATATCTACACCGGTGAAAGGTTCATCGAGTAGTAAAATTGTGCTTTTTTGCGCCAAAGCTCGTGCCAGAAATGCTCGTTTTTTCTGACCTCCTGAGAGTTCGCCTATTTGACGATCTTTCAAATCCCACATCTGCACTCGCTCTAAACTTTCTCTGACAATTCGTCGATCTATAGGCTTAGGAATTCGCAACAAATTCATATAGCCATAGCGTCCCATCATTACTACATCCCAAACATTAACTGGAAAATTCCAATCCACTTCTTCTGCTTGCGGAACATAAGCAATTAGATTTCGCTTTTGAGCGCTGCGAATGGGTAAACCTTCGACTAAAACTCTACCTGTAATAGGTTTAACAAAACCCATAATAGCTTTAAATAGAGTCGATTTGCCAGAGCCATTCATTCCCACCAAACCATTGATAGAACCAGGCTTAAGTTCTAAATTTGCTCCAGATAAAGCTATTTTGCCATTATAAGCAACCGTAACTTCTTCAACTTTAATACTAACTGCATCTCGCATGATTTTGTCTCCAGATTTCAATAAGTCATGACTTATATATGCTTGACGTAACGCCGCCCGGAAATGCGGTAAAGTCACCAGCAAGATGGCGGCGTTAGGAAGGGTTTTACAATTTGCCTTGCAATCCTTGAATTAACATTGTTACATTGTGTTCTAGGAGTTTTAAATAAGTAGAAGCTGGGCCGTTAGGGGGAGATAGAGAATCTACATAAAATACTCCTCCAAACTTAGCATTTGCCTCTTTCGCAACCTGCTTTTGAACTTCATTATTAACAGTGCTTTCACAAAAGACTACTGGAATTTGATTAGTTTTAACGGTATTAATCGCCTTTTCAACCTGCTTAGGTGTAGCTTGCTGCTCGGAGTTGACTGGCCAAATATAAACCTCTTTCAACCCATAATCGCGGGTGAGGTAAGAAAATGCTCCCTCGCAACTAACCATATATCGCTTAGATTGAGGAACAACAGCAATTTCTTGTTTAAGTTTTTGGTCAATATCTCGAATTTTTTGGCTGTAGATCCTAGCGTTTTCATTGTAGGATTTGGCATTAATAGGATCTAGTTTGACTAACGCTTTCCGAATATTTTCAACATAAATTAAGGCATTTTGCGGAGACATCCAAGCATGGGGATTAGGCTTTCCCTTGTAAGCATCTTCAGCGATCGCAACAGGCTTAATCCCCTCACTTAAAGTAATGTGCGGTACTTTAGATAAATTAGTATAATACTTAGCGGCCCAACGTTCGAGCTCCAAACCATTATCTAGTATCAAATCTGCCTGTTTTCCCCGCACTAAGTCACTAGGCGTAGGTTCATAGCCATGAATTTCTGCCCCCGACTTGATTAAAGATTCGACTACAGCTTTATCTCCCGCGACGTTCTGAGCCATATCTGCTAGGACGGTGAAGGTGGTCAAAATCACTTTTTTCCCTTTTTGGGCTTGCAGATTGGCTTGTGGCTCAACGGAGTCAGCAGCAGGGAGGTTATTGTTAAGTTTGGTACAAGCTCCTAAACCGATTAAGATCGAGCTGGCGATCGCTAACTGGACAGTAAATGCTTTGTTCCGTGACATTGGCTACACTGATTTCATAATTTTTTCATTATTATAGCAGTTTGCAGGAATTATGCACTCTAACCAAAGAAACGGGTTTTTACCGAATCTGTGCGATCGAACGAAGTATAGCAACCGCCAAGGCGGTTAGGGGCTAGAGGCTAGGGGCTAGGGAAAGAGGGGAAAGAAGAGAAGGGAATAGAATTAAGGGATGAGTAGAAAATATCTAAAATCCCCTCTGGGTTCGCATCAGGTGAGTCACTGCTTTTATTAGGTGAATCGCGGCCAGATTATCGGTGAGGAGGGTAAAATGACTCTTAAAGAAATTGAAGGAAGTCTAATCGTCTTTTCCCGCCCAAGGTGGACGACCAGGGCCATTGCGAATGGTAATAACTTCACCATTAGCACGGGTAATAGTAAATGCGTCAAAGTCGTCATCGTCGTACTCTCCGGTGACAGTCAATTGTTCTCCCACAGAAACGTTGATAGCGCGATACCAACGCGGGCCGGCATCCACAATCACTTCTCCAGTTCCGTCGCTGAGGATGAATTCATTGCCAACAACACTACGAACAGTGCCAGTAATTGTGGTTCCCTGTTGGCGTTGCTGTAGTTGCTCGATCGGGATTGTTTGGGCTTGAACGCTTAAGCTAGTAGTGAGGATCGAGACTAAAATGCCAGGGACAATCAGATAGTTGTTCATAGATAAAAACCTGATTCGATGGTTGATGATTTTAAAGTAGCTAGCGATCGTGACAGAATAATGACGAGAAAAAATTTTAATCAATTTAGCCTCAGTGCGGGGTAATTTTACTCGAAAGGTTGAGCCTGTGCCCACTTCACTGATAATGCTAATCTTGCCTTGGTGTACTTGGATAAACGGTTCTAGCTGTTCTCGATCGTCTTCTACTAGGAGAATTTGCATAAGCTGGCGGCGTTATGTAATTCGTTTTCTAAATTAATAGAGTTCCAAAAATCTACAATTTTTTCAGTCACAAGTTGGGGGTAGAAGTAATGGAAAAAATAGCGCCCTGTAGGACAATGCCAGAGAAGATCGCCTTCTTTTAACCAATGTTCCCAACCCTGAAACTGGTGTAAATCGACAATGATATCATCCTCACTACCACAAACTAGCAAGGGCGCAAAAACATAAGCAGGCTCAATGCGAACTCGCTGAAATAAACTATGAGGTGAAAGAGAAGTTAATAAATCTCTGTCCAGTATTTTGAACAGGTTTTGAACAATCGGTACGCGCTGATTGCCAAATAAATTATACACCATCTGCCTCAAAATAGTTTCGCGGCTACAAGGTAAAAGCTGGAGCTGAACATAATAATGCGCTTGCCAATCAACGGCTGGATAAACGCCTACAGATAGCAATGTTAAGGATTTTACTCGCTCTGGATATCGCCGAGTATAAAGCAGTCCTAATAATCCGCTAGTGCTGTGTCCTAAGAGATGAATAGGGCGATCGCATTGCTGCAAATAATCATGCAGCAGTGCCAGTGCTGTTTCTAAAGATGTCGGTTCGTCTTGGGTTTGGGAATACTCCCAGCGAGAAATTGATACCTGTTTGGAAAGATTTTGTAACAAAGGGCGATCGAATTCTTGCAAGCTGGGGCTAACATTGAGCCACAGCACCTCTGGTGATTTAGACATTAAATTTCCTGGTGGGATGTGAATAGAAAAAGCTCTGAAACTTTCTTGGGGCAATGCTTCTGTATTGTTTTTCAGAAGATTGCCCCTCGATTAATTACACTCCAAACTCCCGTTTGAGTTGAGAAACCCATGCTTTGATGCGACTATTAGTCATCTCAGACTGATTATCTTCATCGATTGCTAGCCCGACAAATTTACCATTCTTGAGAGCTTTTGACTCATTAAACTCATAGCCTTCTATGGGCCAATAACCAACAGTATTACCGCCTTGTTCTGAGATTTTTTCTTCTAAAATTCCCATTGCATCTTGAAAGTTATCTGCGTAACCGATTTGATCCCCAGCTCCGAAATAGGCAACCTTTTTGCCACTGAAATCAATGTTTTCTAGTTCGTCGTTATAGAAGCCATCCCAGTCACCTTGCATCTCGCCTACGTTCCAGGTAGGGCATCCGACAATCACATATTGATAATTGGCAAAATCGCTGTCCTCTGTTTGGGAGATATCGTATAAATCGACGATATCGCTACCGCCAAATTCTTTCTGAATTAGCTCTGCTACGGTTTGAGTATTACCTGTTTGAGTTCCGTAGAATAAACCTATTTTTGCCATGATGTTTCCTGGTTTTAGTGAATAATTAATCGATTTGGCGTTACTCTCAAAGGCGGCAAAATTATAAAATTTAAGTGCTTTTCCCCAGATAAGCTGGGAAATTGGGGCTGATACCAAATCCGGGTTGAAAACTTCCAGAGCGGACTCGGCGTTTGAAATCGCGACTAGACAGAGAAATTCCACTTCTACAAGCTCCGTTAAGAGCTGTGCGGACTGAATAATCAAGAGGCATTTAAGCCGGATTTAGTCTCAGTAGCCTCAGTGCGATCGCTTCACCCCCTAGAAATTAGCTCCATCTATTGAGAATAATACTCAACTAAGACTAGATTTATTTTAGATAATTTATTTCTTTTTTAAGTTAAGTTTTATTACAATTTAGTTGAAATGCTTATATAGCAAGCATTACAGCATTTTTTGGCACTGCTACCAAACAAAAAAATGAAAATAATATTAAAAATATAGCCAGATATATAGAGAATCTATCGCAGAAAAGCCAGTTAGAACTATTTTCAGTGGGTTAAGGAAAAAAATCTCTTATTTCCCATTTTTCTCTAATTCATCCTCCATAATGAAAGTTAGCGGGTGCGTCTTTAATCTCTCTTCAGATAGATGACTTTTATCCATTACAGGTTCTAAAGACGCAATGACAAATAATCTCTCTACTTCTGTAAAGCTCAACCTGGTTATTTTAGGTGTAGCCTGCGGATGCAACGGTTTCATAGACAACAGCCTACTAGCAGCTCAGATAGAACCAGCATCCAAGCAAGACAACTCCGCTCCCTCTCAGCCAATTTCCCTAAACTACCCAATTGAGCCGCCACAGATTGAGTCGGGAACAGTTGTTCCCGACTCTCCTTTTGACTCTCAAATCGAAATCAGCCAAGACACTCAAAAAAGTCTGACCGGTCAAGTAACATCTGTTTCTCAATTATCCGACGTGCAGCCTACAGACTGGGCATTTTCTGCATTGCAATCCCTAATTGAGCGCTACGGCTGCATCGCTGGATATCCTGAGAGCACCTATCGAGGGAATCGCGCCTTAACCCGCTACGAATTTGCTGCCGGATTAAACGCTTGCCTCGACCAAATTAACCAGTTAATTACTGCATCGACAACTAACTTTGTTACCAAAGAAGATTTAGTCGCTCTGCAACGGTTGGAAGAAGAATTTGCCGCTGAAATAGCTACCTTACGGGGACAAGTAGACATTTTAGAAGCTCGGACAGCAGAATTAGAAGCTAACCAGTTTTCTACTACTACTAAACTGAGTGCTTTGATGGGCTTTAATTTAGTAGGAGCAAATGCTGCATCCGGCGTAAAAGTAGAAAGAATTGACCCAGAAGATCCCTTCAGCTCAGCTCAACGTGATGCCAATGGTAAACCTACTGTCACGGAAGTTAGGAACGATCCTAATACGACCATGAGTTATTTTACAGTCATTTCTTTCCTAACATCTTTCACAGGTGACGACTCCCTGGTAACTAGCCTAGCTGTGGGTAATGGGGATTCTGCTGCTAATGCTTTTAGCTCTGCGGGGTTATACAATACCTTCGGAGTTCCCAGCTTTGACATCACCACTTCTGCGGGTAATAATAAGCTGGCATTATTGGAATCTTATTACAGCTTTCCTGTTAATAATTCCTTGGAATTAACAGTAGGCCCTCGTTTACTTTGGTTGAGTTACTTTGATACCAATGCCTTTACTTCAATTTTCGGTAAAGGTGCTGGCAGTTACAACTCTTTTGGCACTACACTGATGAACGATTTGGGACGAGGTGCAGGTGCAGTTGCCAAGTGGAAGTTCAACGATAAACTTAAACTTCATTTAGGTTATATGGCAAATGTTCCCGGAGCATCTCAACCAAATCGCGGGTTATTTGGAAGTACTCGCTCATTTACGGCTGAACTGACTTATTCCCCTAGTAAAAATGCGAATATCCGCCTGATTTACGACCGCACCCGTATTCTACCTAATGACGACGGACAAATTTCAACGAGACCGATTAAAGGAGTTGCTGATGATGGTTTTGGCGGTAAGCTGGAAGATGCCGCTGCTAATAGTTTTGGTCTCAATTTTGATTGGCGGCTAGCTGCCAATTTTGGTATTTTCGGCCGCTATACTTATAGCAACACTCGCTTAAATCCGAAAGCTTCAGAGATGAAGGATGAAAGCGTGAACGCCCAATCTTTTCAATTTGGGCTAGGTTTCCCTGACTTGGGTAAAGAAGGGGCAATTGGTGCGTTATCTTTTGTCGTTCCTTTTGATGTGATCTCCGGGCGGCGATTTCTGGTAGCTGGTGGCGGAGATGGAGGAACTCAGTATGATATAGAAGCGAGTTACTATTTTCCCATGACGGATAATGTTGCGATCGTACCGAGTTTTTATCTGATTGTAAATCCTAACAATTTCAGTAGCAATCCTACTATTTATGTTGGGAGTATGCGAATGCAGTTTGAATTCTAGTTATAACGCCTAAGTTGCTCTCTAACTCTTATAAAAAGGGGAGCGGGGGAGCAGGGGAGCAGGGGAGCGGAGGAGATGGGGAGGATGGGGGAGATGAGGAAGATGGGTAATTAGCAATTAGCAATTAGCAATTAGCAATTAGCAATTAGCAATTAGCAATTAGCAATTAGCAATTACCCATTACCAATTCCAATATCGCCGCCAGTGAAACAAATTTTCTAATAAATTAGGTAAAAAAGACCGACTGCGGAAGCTTTGTAATTGCCAAGCAGCGGCAGTTTTACCATTAATTTCTGATAAAGTCGGCCAGATGTGTGGAAGTTCCGCGATCGCACTCACTTTCAACCCTTGACGCATAGCTAAAGCTAGACTGTGTATTAACTCCGCAGCCTGCGGCCCAACCAGGCTCGCTCCCAATATCTCCCCATTACGACGACCAATTAGCTTACAAAAACCAGTCGTTTCTCCCACTATCTGAGCTTTATCCGCTGTCTTAAAATATTCTCGACAAACTACGATATCGTCCCCATATCTAGTTCTAGCTTGTGCTTCAGTCATACCAACTCTTGCCAATTGGGGATCGGAAAAAATAGCCCAAGGAATACCGCGATAATCTACCTTGAAAATTGGTAAAAATAACGCATTTTTTACAGCGATTTTAGCTTCATAATTGGCAATATTAGCAAATTGATAACCACCAGTAACATCTGTGCAAGCGTAAATTTGAGGGTTAGTGGTTTGCAGTTTATTATTTAAAATCAATCCTTTCTCATTAAAATCAACCCGCGCTGCTAACAAATTTAAAGATTCTAAGTTAGGCATCCTGCAACCAGCAGCTACCAAAATTTCATCAGTTTCTATAGCCTCATTCCCTGCTTGAATCCATTTTTTACCATCAATAATCCTGGCTTGTGTGACCTCAGTTTGAGTTAGAATCCGAACACCTTCAGCTTCCATGCTAGCTTGAACTAAACGAGCAGCATCCGCATCTTCTTTAGCCAAAATGTGAGAACTTTTAAGCACCATCGTCACCCGAACTCCCAGCCTTGAAAAAGCTTGAGCCAGTTCTACACCTGCGGGATCTCCACCAATGACAACTAAAGTATTTGGAAGCTTTTTTAATTCGCTTAACTGTCTACTGTCCGCCGTAAAATATCCTGTAGATAACAGCCCTTCAATGTCTGGAATTGCAGGTTGAGGAGGAGTAGCAAGGAGGAAAGATCGCGATTTTAACAGTCTACCATTCACAGCAAAGGCGAGATCTGGTTTAATAATAAATTCACCTTTGCCAACAATAATATCTACACCAGCAGTTGCTAATGCAGCAGGAGAATTGATTTCCTCAAGGTTAGAGACTACCCCAGAAATCCATAGCTTTGCTATATCAAATTCCAGGGCTATTTCAGCGACGGAGTTATCCTCTATCGGTGTAGTAAACTGCTGTAAAAAACGTATTTGTTTAGCAAAGCGACCCATTCCTAGCAAAGCTTGGTTGTATCTTAACCTCGCAAATGAAGAATGTTTAGGCGACAACGAGAACTCTTGCCCATTATTGGAGGATTCTATCAAAGCGACACGAGCTTTGAGGTGAGTTGCAGTGAGTGCGGCAAATCGTCCAGCAGCAGTGCCGCCAATTATCACCACATCGTAGTCAAGCATAAATGAAGAAGGGACTAGGGGCTAGGGACTAGGGGCTAGGGAAAGAGAGGGAGCGGGGGAGCGGGGGAGCGGGGGAGCAGGGGAGATGGGTAATTAGCGATTAGCGATTAGCGATTAGCGATTAGCGATTAGCCATTAGCCATTACCAATTACCAATTACCAATTACCAATTAACAATTACCTTATTTTAGAACATCTGCTAGTCCTGCTAAGAGGCGGTTATTATCTGCCTCCGTGCGGATGGCAACTCGGAAAAAGCGATCGCCTAATTCGGAAAAACTTAGACAGTCGCGGATTAGAATACGGTGACGTTCCAATAGAGTTTTTTGTACCCAAGACACAGAATGCTCAGAGTTTACGAATAAAAAGTTAGCTGCACTTTTGTAAGGGTGC
Source organism: Kamptonema sp. PCC 6506 (assembly GCF_000180455.1). NCBI lineage: Bacteria > Bacillati > Cyanobacteriota > Cyanophyceae > Oscillatoriales > Microcoleaceae > Kamptonema > Kamptonema sp. PCC 6506. Next base: position 1,579 of record NZ_CACA01000138.1, on the reverse strand, counting down.
AATCCTGGTAACTTCGCTAAACCCTCCAATAACTGAGGGCGAACTGAAGCTAGCCAGTCCCAAGTTTGCTGCTGGAAGGCGCTATCTTGCACCACAGCAGCAGCAGCGGCCGCCGCTAGGGTATTGACAGGCCAGGGGTCGCGCCACTGTTGCCAGCAGCGAATGCGGTCAGGGTGTGCGATCGCATAACCTAACCGCAGTCCCGGCAGCGAATAGAATTTAGTCAGCGATCGCAAAATCACTAAATTGGGAAACTCTGCCACCAACCCAACCAAACTTTGCTGCTGTGCAGGGGGTAGAAAGTCCATAAAAGCTTCATCTACGACGACTAAAGCAAATTTCTCCAAAAAAGGTGCGATCGCCTCTAATGTAAATAACAACCCCGTAGGATTGTGGGGATTATTCAGCAGCAAACCACTTGCACTGGGGATTTGAGATTGGAGATTTTCAATTGGCGATCGCAAATCTAAAACATCCAATCCCAAATCTATCGAGCATTCCAGCACAGTTGCGCCAAAAGTTTTCAATGCCCGCCTGTAATCACCAAAAGCCGGAGTAACCAAATAAGTTCGAGCCAAATTTGACAACTCCAAAGCCGCCCAAGTTAATAATTCTGCCGCGCCATTCCCCGGCAGAATCCACTCAGGGCTCAGGTGATGTATTTGGCTCAAAGCCTCCCTCAATTGGCAGTAATCGGGGTCTGGGTAAACTCCTAAGTCGCTTAGGTGGGACTGAATCGCACGCTTAGCCGACTCAGGAGGCCCCAAAGGACTGATACTAGCGGAAAAATCCAGAATGGCAGTAGGAGGGCAGCCAGCTAGTGCTGCTGCCCAAGTTAAATTTCCCCCGTGTACAGGTCGAGTCAAAGCTCAGTTCCGCAGTTATCGGCTCCTACTTCTCAGCAGGCGGTGCGACTCTATCTTTGAACAACTTGCCCGCCGAGAAAGCAGGAACTTTAGTTGCTGGGATTTCCATCTTCTCGCCTGTCTTAGGATTCCGACCCTCGCGAGCCTTGCGTTCCCGCGACTCAAAGGAGCCAAAACCCACCAGCGTCACTTTATCGCCATCGGAAACAGCTTCCATGATGGATTCCAGGGCAGCACTCAACACGGCATCAGCCTGTTTCTTTGTGACGCTTGCCTTTTCTGCTACTGCGTCAACCAATTCACCTTTGTTCATCTGGCATACTCCTTAAGGTTTGCACAATTACGTTAAACAGCATTCAGCTCTTAGCTGCACGTTGGACTGGGGGTTTGCAGTTCTAGGTATGGATTTCGGGGCGTTCCCTATTCTCAGTACCTAGAACTCTGACACACAACTCCTAGCAGACACAGATTCCCTTGACAGAGGGTCAAAAAAGGAATTTTTACTGCTGATGGCTGAAACCCCGACAGAATCTAATTTTCACTGCATTATTCTAAAGTCTTGTCGGCCTATATGGATCGGTGAAACCTTTAATTTATATGGATTTCGACACTTAGTAGGTTTTCGACACAAAAATTGAACCAAAAACCCCCTTACGAGATATAATTTATCGCTTTTACGGATGGGGAGAGGGGGAGAGGGGGAGAGGGGGAGG